>JANTHQ010000283.1 GCA_024762375.1 Anaerolineaceae bacterium | reverse complement strand
TTTAATGGCCGCCGGTATTCCGACACTCGGTTTTGGGCCCGGCGACGAAACACTGGCGCACACCAACCGCGAACACATCATGGTCGCCAATATGCTCACGGCTCTGCGCGGCTATATCGCGCTGGCACTCATCGAATGGGAAACAACCCGTTAACCATCCCGAATTCAAATCAATCTGAAAAATAATCTGCCAGTGCTTCTTGCCACGGACGCATGGTTATGCCCAGCGCCGCCGCCAAATTATTTTGAATGGGTGCATATTTTGGTGGGGTCGAAGCGCGATTGAAACCTTCGCTGGTTATGGGTATCACCGGCACACTGCCCCGCCCACTTTGCCGCAAAATTTCCACAGCAAAATCATACCGCGAGCAAATTCCGCTGTTGGTCAGATGATATGTGCCGAAATGGTCTGTCGTCACCAATTTTTTCAGCGCATCCACCAAATCGGGCACATACGTCGGCGAACTGATTTCATCGGTGACAACTTTTAGCTCGCCATACTTATCGGCGGCACGGATAATTTTTGCCGGAAAGTTATTTCCACCTTTGGCAAAAGCCCATGCAATCCGCACGATATACAGCTTTTGCACCAACCGCGCCGCAATCTGCTCGCCCGCCAATTTCGATGCGGCATACGGGTTGATGGGATTCGTCGGCGAAAATTCATGATACGGTTCACTGGCGGTGCCGTCAAAAACTTCGTTGGTGGAAATATACACCATCGGCGCGCCGGTTCGCTGTGCGACCAGCGCCATATTCTGTGTGCCGAACGCGTTCACATGGTATGCCAAATGAGGGTCGCGAGCGCACGCGTCCACATTTGTCATGGCTGCCGGGTGGAAAATCAAATCGGGTTTTTCGGCGGCAAATTGTGCCACCGTTTCGGGCCGGGTAATGTCGAATTCCGGCAAATCCGCCAAAATTAGCGAGTGTTCTCGAAAAACACGCTGCAATGCAGAACCAACCTGTCCTTTTGCGCCGGTGATGATAATTTTCATGCAATCCTCCCAGAAAATAATTTCAGTGGTCAGTGTTTTCGAAACACAGTGCCCAATTTTCGCGTGCCCGAAATCAGCGAAAGTATCAAAAACGGCAAAAAAAGCCCGATACCGATAGCCCATTGCGTTTGCCACAAACCGGTCAAATAATGAAAAAAGAGCGTGGCATCGGGGAAAAACCAACTAATTTTTGTGCCGATGCTGCCATACCCCCACGCCACTGTCACGCCAAACCCGATGGCAATCCACAGAACGAGTTCATACCCCGCTTGCAGAATCAACTGCCAGCCCGAAAATCCGCGCAAAAGTACCAGCACCCAAAAGACAATCCCCCCGGCGGCCAATGAGGCGGCGACCAGCCATGCAACTTCCTGCCGAAAAAGAAGCAAATTGTCAACAGCACTGAGCGAGTATGGTTCTTTCAGCAAGCGATACAGACCATGATAACCCGCCACAGCCACAACCGCCGAAAATATTGTTTCTCCCCAAACTTCTGTGCGCCGCCACAGTGCCACCCCAACCAACAGCACAATCCCGGCGATACCTGCGGCAAAACGGAAGCGCTGCGAGCGGGTTTGCGGCTGACGGCGGATAGCATCCAAAGCATCATCCGTTTGAGAAACCAACAGCAGTGCCAATTGTTCGGCACCGGAATAATTTTCGGCATCGAAAAATCTACCCATTTTCGAAACAGTTTCGGGGGGCGTGTATGGCACATCTGCAACCACCGCCATTTGCGTTGCCAGCGCGATTCGCTGTTCGGCCAACTTTTGCAAAATGAAAGCCCGTTCTTTTGCAGAAACAGCCAGCATTTCAAGCAATGGCCGCCCCTGATTGGCGGCGGGCAACCGTGTGCCGAGCAAAGTCGCAATTGTCGGCGCGATATCGGTTTGGTGGACGGGGCTATATTCGCCCGGCACAACCCCCTGCCCCACCAGCGCCAGTGGCAGCATCACCACAGATTCATCATCGCCGCCATGCCCGCCCTGCGCCAAATGTCCATAATCGGCGGTGACGATGAGTGTGGTCACGTCCAAATCGAGCATTTTTTGCAATTGGGATAATTCAGCATCCACTTGTGCCAGCGCCGTTTGATAGCCATCGCTTTCCACGCCGGATTGTGCAGCCGCATCAATTTGGCTGAACTGCGCCACAATCAGCGACACCGCCGGGTCGTCGAGCCAGCGAGCCACTTCAGCCATCATCTGTGCATCGGCATCAGCCGCAAACCCTCCGAAAAATGCGGTGCGCGCCACCATCCCCGGCGGGATGAGTGCTGCCCAGCGATTGTTTCCCGACAACGCCGTCGTCAGCGATTGGTCGGCGGCGGCATCAAAAATGGTATCGGTAGAAATTTGCCGCACAGCCGTGTCGGCAACATCGAGCAAAGGTGCATCGGTCAGTGGCGGCGTCGCCCCCGAAAGCAGTGATGTCCATGCTGCCAGCCGATATGTTGGCGCAGCGGAACGGATGGTGGTGCGCGCGCCTGCTTCTTGCAACTGCTGCAATCCCGGCATGGTTTCAGCCGTCCAGAAAAAATCACTCAACCCGCTGACCACCACCAACACCACCCGCTGGCTGTGAGCCGGCAGCGGATCCGTCACAACCGGTTCGGCGAGCAATGGGGGCTGATAGTCGGCGGCAGATGCGAGCAGACGGTTTTGCCCGCGCGCAACCATCGCACCAATGGCGAGCAATATTATGGCTATGGCACTTGCTTTTATCAACGAGACGTTCATAAGCGTCTGAAAAATCACCCGAAAGACTGTGTATCGCACCGAAAAACAACCGTCGATGCAGCGCGCTCCATTATACCAGCTTGCGCCGGATTTGTCTTTTTTGATGACAAATTTTTCTCAAAAAAAACGATTACCCAATTATTTGCCTACTTTTTGCGCAAAATTGCCTATTTTTTCAGCGTGCTATTTGCGATTCTGGCAATTAACGGTACTATATTCCTTTGTAGCAAACTCTACGGAGGAAAATTTCTGTATTTCACGTCCTCGGGTCAGGATTGTACACAGAAAGTAAAAAAATGATGGATATTTCTTATATAGAATCACAATATGCAGCACTGCGTCAAGCCTTTGAAGCCGGGCAAATGGATGCCGAAGCGTTCCAAGCCGCAGTGGATGAACTGCAAACTCAAGATGACTTCGGGCGATATTGGGTCATCGGCGCCGAAACAGGCGTATGGTATTACTATGATGGCGCGGCATGGACACAAGCCGATCCCCGCGATGCTGATTCACTGCCTTTTGTGGATGAAAATGGCGTGTATTGGATGTTGGGAAAAGATACCAACGAATGGTACTATTTTGACGGCGAACAATGGCAGCCGGCCGAACCGCAGGCACCCACGTCCCCCGATGCCGGCATCGAAGCCGATAACACCCAGTACTATCAGGATGACGCCGGTCGATATTGGGCAAAAGGGAAAAAATCGGGGCAGTGGTATTTTTATGATGACGCCGGTTGGCATTTGGCCGAAACGCTGGAACCGCCGTTAGAAAGTTCGCCGATGGCAGACGCGCCACCGGTTGCCCCGGCCGCCGGGTCAAGCGGTTTTGCGCCGATCCACCCCGCGCCAAGTTACCTCCAAAACCAACCCGAACCGGAACCCCCGGCCACAGTCGAAGAGACGCCGCCGGCACAACCACTGCCCGGCACACCGCCCCCAGCAACCACCGCCGAACCATCGCCGCCGGCAGCCGCCGAACCCACTGTCGCCTTTACCCCACCACCGGCACAGCAGCAGCCCCCGCACCCCACGGCCTCTCAGCCACCCACAGAAACACCCGCCGAAGCGAATGTGTGGTATTACTTTGATGGCAAACAATGGCTGCGTTACCAGCAAGATGAGGAAACCGAAGAATCGACACCCGCGCAGGAAGAACTCGAAGCGA
>JANTHQ010000282.1 GCA_024762375.1 Anaerolineaceae bacterium | reverse complement strand
GCGATGGAAAATCGTGGCATCGTGGTCGATTGGGACGCGAAAAGCCAGCAGATGACCATGTGGAACACCACCCAAGCCCCCATCCCCATCCGCAACGGCATCGCCGCCACACTGGGGTTGTCGGAACATCAGGTGCGGGTGATTGCCCCGTTTGTCGGCGGGGGGTTCGGCCCCAAAATTATGCTCTGGCAGCCGGAAGAAGTGCTGCTGCCATGGGCTTCGATGAAACTGAACCGTCCCATCAAATGGATTGAAGACCGCCGCGAAAACTTTATGGGAACCACACAGGAACGCGGGCAAATCCACGATGTGGAAGCCGCATTCACCAAAGACGGCAAAATCCTGGGGCTGAAAGACGTTTTTCTGCACGATACCGGCGCGTACAACCCCTACGGGCTCACCGTGCCGCTGAACACCCAAACGCACTCGATGGGTACATACGATGTACCGAACCTGTACACGGAATTTAAAGTGGTGTTCACCAACAAAATGATTGTCACCCCGGTGCGCGGCGCGGGCAGGCCGCAGGGAATTTTTATCATCGAACGAATGATGGATTTGGCAGCAAAAGAGTTGGGGCTCGACCCGGTGGAAATTCGCCGCCGAAACCTGATTCCCGCCGATGCCTTCCCCGTCAACCAGCAGATTATCGGGCAGGATTTCATCGAAACGATTTACGACAGCGGCAACTTCCAACCGCTGCTGGAAAAAGCGAAAAAGATGATTGACTATGACCGGTTTGTCTCGGAAGAACAACCGAAGTTACGCGCCGAAGGGCGGCACGTCGGCATTGGACTGGTGACATTTGTCGAAAGTACCGGCGTGGGCCCATACGAAGGCGCGCGCATCACTGTGGAATCGAGCGGGAAAGTCAATTTGGTGACGGGTGTCGGCACGCAAGGGCAGAGCCACTTTACCTCTTTCGCCCAAATTGCCGCCGAAGCGCTGGGCGTGGATGTGCACGATGTGGAAGTGACCACCGGCGACACCGCGCAATTCCATTGGGGAACGGGCACGTTCGCCAGCCGGGGCGCGGTGGTAGCGGGCAACGCCATCAACGCGGCGGCACAGCGCGTGCGCGCCAAAATTTTGGCAAAAGCCAGCGAAGTGCTGAAAGCGCCGGAAGAGGAACTCGAACTGGAAAACGGCGTGGTGCGCATCGCCGACATTCCCGAAAAATCGCTCACGCTCGGCGAACTGGCAATGCTGGCAAACCCGCTGCGCGGCGCAGTGGAACCGGGTACGGAACCGGGGCTGGAAGCCAGCGAGTATTTCGGCCCAAAATACGGCGCGACAGCCAGTGGCGTGGTCGCCATGATTGTGGAAGTTGACCCCGACACGATGATGATTGATGTGAAAAAACTGGTGGTGGCGCACGATTGCGGCACGGTCATCAACCCCATGGTGGTCGAAGGGCAAATTCACGGCGGGGTATCGCTGGGAGTCGGCAATTCATATTACGAGCAAATTATTTATGACGAAAACGGGCAATTGCTCAACGCATCGTTTATGGACTATCTGATTCCACGCTCCACCGACATGCCGCACGAATTTGAGATTGCCCATCAAGAAACCAAATCGCCACTGAACCCGATGGGCAGCAAAGGCGTCGGCGAAGCGGGCGCAATTCCGGTGCCGTCACTGTTCGCCCAAGCGCTGGAAAACGCACTGAACATCGACGGGCTGGAAATTTTAGAAATGCCGATGAGCCCCAGTAAACTGTTCATGCTGGCGCAGCGAGTGAAAAGTGATGCGTGAAACTGTGACGACTTTAAACTGCTTTTCAACAACTAATTAACAGGAAAACTACCATGAAACTATCCGGCGAATTTGTATTTGACGGCAACCAAAATGAGGTATGGGAACTTTTGCGCGACCCGGACGAGCTGGCAAAGGCTCTGCCCGGCACGCAAAGTTTGGAAAAAGTAAGCGAAAATGAATATACCGGTAAAATGCATGTGCGGGTGGGCCCCGTTTCCGGCGTGTTTGCCGGAAAACTGACCATCTCTGATGAAGTGCCGCCCGAAAGTTACACTATGCAAGTGGACGGACGCGGCGCGCCCGGTTTTGTAAAAGGCACCGGTTCAATCAAACTGACAGCGCAGGATGACGGCAAAACCCTGATGCAATACGCCGGCGATGTGCAGGTCGGCGGTCGGCTTGCCAGCGTTGGACAACGGCTGATTGACTCGGTGAGCAAAAGTATGGTTCGACAGGGACTGGAAACGCTGAACATGGCGCTCAAAGCCAAACATGCACCCCCGACTCCCGAAACAACCGCGGCGACTGAACAACCGCCGGCATTCACCCCGCCAACCGAAGCTGAATTCGCGATGGGCGTGGTGAAAGACTTGCTGGAAGATGTTCTGTCACCGGAAAACAAACAAGTGTTACAAATCATAGCCGCTGCCTTAATCAGTTTTGTGCTGGGTTACTGGTTGGGCGGCAAAAGGAGGACACATTAGTAAATTGATGGAAATTTGATTGACACTCAATTGAACAGGAGGCAACATTCAATGAGAATGGCAGACAATGCTGTTCTGTTGAAACATATTGGAAAGGAGAAAAAATGAACAAGAAATTTTATCTGTTACTGATAGTGCTTTTGGTGGGGATGGCTGCTTTAGCAGCGTGTCAAAGTTCGGCACCGGCAGCAAACCCAACTGCCCCCCCCGCCGCTCAAGCAACTGAGCCACCGGCCGCACAACCCACCGAAGCACCGGCAACGCAGCCGGAAGCCGAAAAAGTCACCCTTGCAATCGAACACTTCAGCATCATCGAGGGGACAACTTGGAGCGGGGCACACGACCGCGCCGGCAAACGCATTGCTGCAAAATATCCCAATGTCGATTACGTTTTCCGCGAAGAAGTTGGCCCGGATTTGGCCGTGCCGTATGCTGAGGAAATGATTTCCAACGGCGCCAACATTGTGGTGGGCAACGCCGAATTTATGGGGTTGCCGCTGGAAGACATCGCCGATAAATACCCCGACACCTATTTTGTATCCATCATCGCCAGCGACCTGAGCACCAAACCCAACTTCATCCGCATGTTCCCGCGTCAGTATCAAGCACTGTATCTCGAAGGGTTGATTGCCGGCGCGCTGACCAAAACGGGGAATATCGGGGTTGTTTCAGCGTTCCCATCGGTGCAGGTTATCCGCCGTCAAGCCGGTTTCTACCTCGGTGTGCAAGATGCCGCAAAATTGCTGAACAAAGACGTCACCGTTTATGTAAAATACGCCGGCGACTGGTATCTGCCGCAGGAAGAACGCGACATCGCCTCGACGCTCGTTGACCAATACAACGTTGACATTTTAACCCAGCAAACCGACTCCGGCTCGCCGCTGGATGTGGCACAAGAAAAAGGCATCTGGTTCATCGGGAAAGACATGGACATCGTCGGCGAATATGGCTGGTCTAGCACCGACACCGTCGCCGTCTCATTCGATACCCGCTGGGAAGTTGCCTACGACCAAATTGTTCAAGAATATATGGCAGGCAACAAAAATCCGGAAACCATTATGTATCCGGGCATGGACGCTTCGATGACGCTGGCAGACGGCACAGAAGAAGCCACGGTGGACATCATGAACGACGGGAAAGTGGGCATTGACGCCATCAGCCCCAAAGCACGCCCCGACATCCCCGATGAAATCATCAAACTGGTTGAACAACGTCGCGACCAAATGATGAAAGGCGAATGGGACCCCTTCACCGAACACGCATTTGTCAGCAACGGAACCGGCCTCGATTTGGAAGGTGCACCTGTGCCCGCTAAAGGCACCACCGTCAAACCGGCCGGCGAAGAACCCACTGCCGAATGGCTACTTTCAAAATTCAATTTCGACTTGGATGGGTTGAACGTACTGGAATAATCCTGTAACGTTTTTCTTCTCTCGTATAAGTGAGGCCCTC
>JANTHQ010000281.1 GCA_024762375.1 Anaerolineaceae bacterium | reverse complement strand
TCCCACCCGATGTACGTGTCCCCGGCATGTTCCGCGCGATGATTGGGACGGCGTTATTCAGTGCCGCGTATCTGGCTGAAAACGTGCGCGGTGGGTTGCAGGCCATCCCTCGCGGGCAATACGAAGCCGCCGATGCACTCGGTTTGACAACCTTTCAGCAAATGTATTTCATCATTCTGCCACAGGCACTGCGAACCGTCATTCCGCCAATTGTCGGCCAGTTTATCGGCTTGTTTAAAGATACATCACTGGTGGCTATCGTTGGTTTGCTGGACTTCTTGAAAGTCTCGCAATCCATTCTATCACAGGCAGGATTTTTGGGTGCAGCCAAAGAAGTCTATCTCTTTGACGCACTCATCTACTTCATCTTCTCATTTGCAATGTCGGCAGCCAGTTTACGGTTAGAGAAAAACCTTGGCGTGGGACAACGCTAACTCAGTGGAGGAAAAACAATGAGCGAAGAATATATTATCGAATGTCGCGGCGTAAAAAAATGGTACGGTGAATTTCAAGCGTTAAAAGGCATTGACTTCAACGTTAAAAAAGGCGAAGTGATTGTTATTTTGGGGCCATCCGGTTCCGGGAAATCAACGTTCATCCGTACCATCAACCGTTTGGAAGAACATCAAGCCGGTGAAATTTGGGTGAATGGCATCGAGTTGAATAACGACGTGCGCAACATTGCCGAAATTCGAAAAGAAATCGGAATGGTGTTCCAGCAATTTAACTTATTTCCCCACCTAACTGTGCTGGACAATATCACACTGGCCCCAATTTGGGTGCGCAAATGGGACAAACCGAAAGCCGAAGCCAAAGCGATGGAACTGCTGGAACGGGTAAAAATCCCCGAACAGGCCAATAAATATCCGGGGCAACTTTCCGGTGGGCAGCAACAGCGCGTCGCCATTGCCCGCGCGCTGGCAATGGAACCGGAAATTATGCTTTTCGATGAACCGACATCCGCACTTGACCCGGAAATGATTAAAGAAGTGTTGGACGTGATGATCGACCTCGCAAAAACCGGGATGACCATCATCGCTGTAACACACGAAATGGGCTTTGCCAAAACCGTGGCTGACCGTATTGTGTTTTTTGACTATGGGCTGATTGTGGAAGAAAATACACCCGACGAATTCTTCTCGAACCCACAGCATGACCGTACCAAACTATTCTTGTCTCAAATTTTGCATTGATGTTGTAATGACGCGGTAAATACAGTATCATGATGACGTAAGGGAAGTTATTCCCTTGCGTCTCTTTTTTTCCCGGAGCTTTTCCGATGGGATATCGGCAGCGATTTATTGCATCAAACTTAATAGGATTGCTGATTATTGTCGGCGCGGTGCTGGTGTATGGATGGTATCTACCCCTAAACACCACACCGGAAACAACATATTCGGATAGCACACTATTGTTTTGGCAAGATAAGGCACTTTACACCATCCGCGCCGATGGCACGCATTTAACCCGTCTCAGTCCCGCTGCCGAGGCCGACCCCAAACGGCAGATGGCGGTGTCGCCGGGGTGCACCGGCGATGCGGATGCCGGATGCTATATTTTGATAAAACACGTGCTGTATGATGCCCTGGGACACGGATTGCCGTTGCCGATAAACGCCGGTTACCAGTGGATAAATGCGCCCAGCGTTTGGGCTCCCGATGGCATCCACTTGGCATATATGGCCGCCCACACCGACACCGGCGAGCGGGCTCTGCTGGTATATGATTTGCAGCAGCAGATCGTATGGCAAGTGGCCGATGGTATCGACGACTCGGTCGTGCCGGCGTGGTCTGCTGCCTGCACCGAACTGATGGCAGACAACTGTTACATTGCCTATGGAGTGAAAACGCCTGCCGGAGAATCGGGCAATCGGCTGGCGGTGAAAACCATTGCCACCGGCGACACCAAAATTCTGGTGACGCTCAACGGGCGCGGACACGTGTTGCGCTGGTCCAGCAATGATGAACTGTTTTACGGCGGCGGTGAATTGGGTTGGTTTAGCGCGTTTACCAACCAACCATATATCACCCACCTTCAAAACGTGACCGTCAGCGAGCCATCGCCGGATATGATGTATGTGGCATACAACACAGTGCCATCGCCGCAAAAACCGGCGGAACTCTGGGTTCAACCGTTCGGTACAGAAAATGAGTCGCCGGAGATGGTGTTCATTTTTAAAGATGATGATAGCAACAAACAATCTGCGCCCCAGCAAATATTATGGTCAACTGATGCAAAATCATTTCTGGCGTTTGACCAGGGCGAGTTAATTCATTATAACATCCAACGAAAAATGGCAGATATTTTGTACCGCAACGATGCCTCTCACATTTTCAAAGGGTATGCCTTTGCGCCCACCAAAGACCGGGTAGCACTCGTCGAGGCATCGTTTGCGCCGCACGATCCCGTATATCGCCTATTTGTGGTATCCGGCACGGGCGAAGTGACAGCTTTACTGCCACCCACCGACAAACCAATTATCTTGTTGGCGTGGCTTCCCGCCGATTTTGCGAAAAAATTACTGCCACTGCTGGAAACCAATTTATCATAGAGGCAATTCCAATTATGGATACGTCAGAAATTGTATACCTGAAAAGTGAAGATGAATTTAACCGTGCCCGTCGCAAGGCGCTTATGGAAGAAATTGTTGCGGGCATCAAAGGCTCCCATCTCGACTTACTTTCGTTTGACGAAGTTGTGCAAAAATTGCGGCTACGGAACACCGTCAATCGGGGTTTGCAAGATGTGCCATTGAAGCAAATTGCAGGCAGTTGCGGGCGATATACCGATTTTACTCGCACCTTTACCCCGCGCCGCGCCGGACGTGATAAAGAACGCTGGCGGCAAATTTACACATTGGCGGTAACCGGCAAAGGTTTTCCGCCCATTGAAGTGTACAAAATTGACCAAGTGTATTTTGTGCGCGACGGGAACCATCGGGTATCGGTGGCGCGCGAGCTCAAATGGGAAACAATTCAGGCCTTTGTGACAGAATTGCCGACAGTATTCACGTTGACGCCGGATACCAAACCGGATGAACTGCTCATCAAAGAAGAATGCGCCATCTTTTTGGATAAAACACAGCTGCATCATTCGAGACCAAATGCCGACATCACATTTACGGCTCCGGGACATTACAATCGGTTGTTGCGGCAAATTTCGGTGTATCGATACAACCTGTCAAAACGTCGCACCGACATTCCCACCTATCAAGAAGCGGTCGAAGATTGGTACGACAATTTTTATGCGCCGATGATTGAGCGCATCAAACAGAGTGGCGTGATGAAACTGTTCCCCGGACGGACAGCCGACGATTTGCTGGCGTGGATGGTCGAGCACCAAAAAGAGTTACGAATTTCGGACAATGTCAGCGATGCTGGCTATGTTCATGACGTTGAGGATTTTCTGGCGTTTGTTGACAGGTTATCTTTGCTGGATGTGGCCAAAGTTGAGATGGGGAAGAAAATAAAGAGCGTTCTGAAGAAAGATTCTGAAGAAAAACCACCATCAGATACCATCGAACGTTATGTATAATCAAGATTAAAAAATGAAAAAACCTCTTGAAATGTGGCAAAAAATGTGCTAATATAATAGTAACCTGCAAGCTGTTCATTCTAACCAAGGAGGTACACTATACGTGGTTACTGCAACAGCCAGTGGGTACAGCCAGAAAATTGCCCGTTAGGTTTTTGCCATTGGTGCAAACCTCAAAGTCGAGTCGCCTTTGCGGCTAGCAATATACTGGCTTGTACGCAACATAATGGCAAACCCAACGATGAAGCAGGTCGTAAAACTAAATAGTTTTGAGAAATCGCCTCTATCTGAGGCGATTTTTTTTCGCTGCATTGAATTAACATAAGAAGTTGACTTTATCGCGATAATCGTTTAGAATTATGTTAACAAAGCGTGTGGCAATGCGTGA
>JANTHQ010000280.1 GCA_024762375.1 Anaerolineaceae bacterium | reverse complement strand
TGCACATCCGCCAGCATATCCCACACCACGCCGAACCGCCGTGTTTTGTCCCAGCGTCCGCTCAATTTCGGGGCGATGGTGCTGACTTGGCTGGCAATCAATTCGATTCGGCTGCGGTGGAATGTCCCGCCCAAATCGAGTGTGACCGGTTTTGTGCCGTACCACGAGCCGATGACCACCCGCCCGCCGAAACCGGTCACGGCGATGGCTTGATTGAGCGCGGCGGGCGCGCCCGAAACCTCGAACGCAACATCTGCACCGTCCCCGCCCAATTGCCGGCGAATCTCCCCCGTGTCGGTGGGGGCGCTTGCGGCGTGCGCACCGAGCGCCAGCGCCATTTCGCGGCGGCGAGCCAGCGCGTCCACCGCCACCAGCCGCGCCAGCGGAAATTTCGCCAGCAGGGCGGTGGTCAGTAGCCCGACAATTCCCAGCCCGAACACCACCACCCGCTCGCCGATGATGGGTCGCCCGTCCATCAGAAAATTCACCGCCGTTTCCATATTTGGCAGAAAAAGCGCATCATCCGCCGAAACGCCATCGGGTAGCGGCAGCAGGTCGGCGGGACGGGCGAGAAAATGGCTTTCGTGCGGATTGAATGCAAAAACCGTGCGCCCCTCCCATTGCGCCGAAACATTTTTCCCCACAGCGATGACCGTGCCCACGGCGGCATAGCCATATTTCAGCGGATATGCCAACTCGCCCCCCAACGCGGCGATGGTCGCATCGGCGGCGAGTCCGTGCGGCATTTGATTGCGGTAGATGAGCATTTCGGTGCCGGCACTGATAGCGCTGGCGTGCGTTTCGACCAGCACGGCATCGGCGGGGGTGGGCGGCAGCGGCGATTCGCGCAATTCAATTTCGCGCTCGGCGGTGAAAAACAGTGTGCGGCGGGTCATATCACTGTCCCCCAAACGACCAAATCCTGCCCGAAAGTGCGCGATTGCCATTCATTCAATTTTGGAAAATCGGAAATTTCGGCGGAAGCCGGTACGGACAGCAGCGGCGGTTCGGGAATGGCGTGCAATCCGCCGACAAAATACGGGGCGATGGTGATGAGTGCCCAATCTGCCAGTTTTTCACGCAGAAAAGATGCCAGCACCCGCGCCCCCCCTTCGACCATCACACTGCGAATGCCCATTTCGGGTAGCGCGGCGAGCAGTTCCGGCAGCGAAATGCCGTGCGCATTGGCAGATAGGGGTAAAATGGGGATATCCCGCGCGACAAATTTTTTCACGCGGCGAATCGGCGCATCTTCGGATGTCACAATGATGGGCGGCTGCGGATGGTCGAAAATGCGGGCGGTTTCGGGAATGGTCAGCGAACTGTCGAGCACGATGGGGCGCGGCGATTTGCCCGCCGCGAGTCGCACGGTCAGCGCGGGGTCATCTGCCAGCACCGTGCCGATGCCCACCAGCACGGCATCATGCTCGGCGCGGAGTTGGTGGGTCAACCGCAGCGATTCCGCACCGCTGATGGCGAATGGGGCTTCGGGGTGCAGTGCGATGCTGCCATCCAAACTCTGGGCGTATGATAGCGTGACAAATGTGCGAGCAGTATGGTCGTGAGCGGCAATCGCCCGCCGTAAATCACTGATTGGATCCATTATCAGGCTTTCGCTGCGGCAGGTGGTGGGATGCCATACCGATGATGTGGTGCATCCGTTCCGCTTTGGTGTGCAGATATTGTTCGTTTTCCGGATTGGCGGGAATTTCAATCGGCACGCGGGCGACAACCGGCATCCCCAGTTGCTCCAGCGATTCGATTTTGACGGGATTATTGGTCAGCAGCCGCACCGACTGCACACCCAAATCGCGCAGCATGGCAACAGCGACATCATACTGGCGTTCATCGGCTTGATGCCCCAGCACCAAATTGGCATCCACCGTGTCGTATCCGTCATCCTGCAGATTGTATGCCCGCAGTTTTTCTGCCAGCCCGATGCCGCGCCCTTCCTGCCGCAGGTACAGTACCACCCCGCGATTTTCGCGGGCAATCATCGCCATGGAATGGTGCAACTGCTCGCCGCAATCGCAGCGCAGCGAGCCGAGCACATCGCCGGTGAAACATTCGGAATGCACGCGCACCAGCACATCTTCGCCGCGCACATCGCCAACCACCAGCGCCAGATGTTCCTTTTGGTCGTGGTTATTATCATACAGGCACAGTTGAAATGTACCCTCCGGGGTGGGAATGCGCGCGCATACCACCCGTTCGATATTGAGTTCTGCCATGCTTTTTTCTCCGTTCCATTTTACCGGTAGTGCGGCAAAAAATTCGTCTCTATCCATGATACATGGTACGTATGTTGCAGGCAAACGGTTTTGTTTTTAATGGTGAATTAATTTTCTGCCCAGCCACAAACCTACCGCGCCGAACAGAATATCGCGGGCGCGGATGAGCAGGCTCAAACTCAACCCCAACGCCGGGTCGAAACCGAGGGCTTCCATTGCGATAACCTGTCCCGCTTCTAGCGCACCCAGACCGCCGGGGGTGGGAAACAGAAATGCCAGCCGTGCGGCGGTCAGCAGCACGATGGTTTCTGTGAATGACAGTTGCAGCCCAAGGGCGCGAGTCATCAGCCAGTATTCCGCAACCAGCGCCAGCCAGATTGCCGCCGATAACCCTGCCGCAAACATCATCTGCCGGGGCGACCGGCGACATAGCGGCGCACCGGTCAGCGCCGCGAAAAATTTTTGCACGAAGGGCGGCTGCGGCAAACGGCTCAGCAGTGGCAGTTGCGGTTTTTCGCCGCGGCAGAGCATTACCAGCGCAAACAATGGCAGTGCAGCCAGCGCGAAAGTGGCCGCTATGATTCCCGGCAGCGGTTGCGTGGAAAAAATTCCGGCGCGCAACACGATGAGCACCCCGAACCCCAAAAATGCAAAATTGAACGTCAGCTCGAACAGTTTATCCAGCGCCACCGACAGTACTGCATCACCGGTGGAAACGCCATCGCGCCGGGATAGCAGGTAAACCTGCGCGGGTTCGCCACCAAATTGTGTGCCGGGGGTGAAATAGCTGATGCCGAACGCGGTCAGCCGGTATGCGACCAGCCGTCGGTATGGCGGATGGTGTTTCAGCGCACGCAGAATGACCCACCAGCGGCTGCCAAAAAGCCAGATGACCCCGGCGTTGACAGCCAGCAGCAGTGCAATCCACAGCGGATGAACGGCTGCCAGCGTGCGGACCATTTCGGCTATCGAAACCTGCCGCAGTGTCCACCAAACCAGCGCCGCCATCAGCACGAAAATTGCTGTGCGGAGCAGTATTTTTCGCAGTGAAAAACCACGTGTCATCGGCGCGAACCTGTCCAACCCGCCACTGCAAAAAAATCGCGCAGGAAGCCGGCCATAAACGGCACAAAAATGAGCGTGCCCAGAATAGTGGTCAACGGCGGCGCAAAAAGCGGATACAGTGCCCCGGCGAGAAATCCCATTTGCACACCGCTCAAAATTCGGCGGGCGCGACTGGGTGGCAGCGGATGAATTTCGCCCCCGTTTTGCTCGATGAGCCACACACCGAACAGAAATAGATAGCGCGCCAGTCCGACCGACAGATACCACCACGGCAATTGTCCACTGCTGACGGCAACGGCAGATGCCACCAGCACGCCGATGCCATCGAAATGCAGGTCGAGTGCCGTGCCCAGCAGCGTAACCGAATCGGTGGCTCGTGCCAGATAGCCGTCGAAAAAGTCGGCAATGGCAGCGACGGTGTAAAAAACGGCGGGAAACCACAAAAACGGGCGCGGCACATCGGGGCAAATAAAACCAAGCGTCATGGCGATGAGTGTTCCGCGCAGCAGTGTCAGGTTGTTTGCCCAGCCGAGGTTGGGCGATATGGTGCGGCTGTTCGGCGGGTGGTTCAGATGCCAGTGGGTGTGGGCGTATGCCAAGGTATATCCCATGCCGAGCATCGCAACG
>JANTHQ010000279.1 GCA_024762375.1 Anaerolineaceae bacterium | reverse complement strand
GCATCGAGGGTGTGATGGTAGATTTTCGCACCGGCGGCATCAAACACGAACAATTCAGCACCATTTTGAATTACGTTTCGTGGTTGTGCCGTCTCGCCGTATCCGATGAGTTCCGGCACATAGTACAGATATTTTACATTATTGATGGTGTCTTGCTGGGTGACAATTTTCTCTTTCAATTCCGAAACTTCCGGTTGTTCGGCTTTGATGGCGGCGGCTCGCTCGGCCAATACTTGTGCCTCTTGCAGCAAAACGCGCTGTTGGTCGGCGGGCGATGTGAGCGCGGTGGCAAATTTTTGGTTGGCCTCGGTGAGCGTTTCTGTAAATTGCTGGGTGCGATGGTATCCCTGATAAATATAGGTTGCCAGTGCGACAACGATAGCCAGTATGGGCAATATCACAGCAACTTTTTTCATCGCACTGCGTGACGGGCGGCGTGTGGAACCGGCGGTGCTGCTGTCAGATGTGCCCGGCAGTACCAACCGAAAGATAGTGTGCAACCCGTTGCCCAAAAATGTCACGCCGTTGATGACGCCATCGACAATGGCATGCCAAATGTCGGCGACGGGAATATCCACAGATGGCAACTGGGGCATCGGGGGGAGTTTGGGCAGCGTAAATGGCGCGCGCGGGCGCGACATGACGGCGGCGGCGCTGCTGCTATGTTGTTGGGTATGCACCGTGTTTTTCGCGGCGGCGGGAATGGCAAAGTTGAACCCGCCCTTTTTGGATGAGGCGGCGCTGCGAGCGGGCTTCGATGGTTCGCCGGCGGTTTCTTTTTCCGGTGCGAGCGTTTGCAGTACCATCGCCGAGCCGTGCTGCAATTGTGTGTTTTTCACCAATTTTTGGCTGATTTGTTTGATGTCATCCCCGGCCAAAATCGACTCCGCTTTTTCCGGCAATAAACTTCTGCCCAGACGGCCATCAACCAGCACGATAATATCGCCGGATTGCACCTGCAAATGTGTGATATACGGGTCGATGTTTTGCTGCAACCCAAGTGCGGGACTGGGCCCCACCAATGGATTGCGGACGGGCTGCAACCATGTTGAATTTTCAGGATATCGGGTAATGAGTCCGTCCAGATTGGTGTAAACTGCGGCAGGCCCGGCTTGCGCCACAAATAGATCGTCGTTGTGCAATGCCACAATGGCTAACCCCGCGATAACCTGTTTTTGGGGCTGGTGGGTGGCATTGTGCTGAAAGAGCCATCGGTTGGCGGTGTCCATCGCATGCCGCAGTGCCGCAGTGATACTGCCATGCGTATAATTGTAAAAAGTATCGCGGGCGAGAATGGTGAGGCGTTTCTCAATCAAATCGGTGTTATTCAACTGCCCTTGAACTTCTGCCAGCACGAATAACGCCCCTTGATGGGTATGTCGGTTTTGTGGAATGGGAACAGCCGTTTGATTGTGGGGTAACCGTTCCAGCATACCGTCAACCACATACAGATGCTCAACCTGAATTTGGAATTGTGTGTTCATAATCTTCCCTCTGTCTGTTAAACGTCCATAAACCGAAAATCCGCCCGCTATTTGTGGAGTGTGATGGTTGCGTTTTTGCCACAAATATAGGTCACTGTCACTTTTTTGATAGTGTCGGGGGTGATATCTTTTTGGAATGTGCATGCGTCATTGTTGCACGCTCGATTGCTGTATAAACCGGCGGGATCGCCATTGTGAAAATCAATTTTCAGCCCGACGGTTTGCCCTTGGCAAGTTGGAACATCGCTGTCGGCTGTCCAGTTGATGGTGGCACTGGAAGCAGGGAAGCCATCGAAATCAATGACACTCACACCGTTTTTGGGCTTTGGTGCTTCTTTGCGCAGTTCCTCGCCGGCCAATTGCGGCATTATCAGGTATATATCGGCGACTTCGGTGACATAATAGTACAGGCTGCAACTGCCCAGAACCATTATGGCGAAAAATGTCGCGGCAATGATGAGCAACCGGTTGTTCCGCCGGCGTTTCTGTCGCAAAAGTTCATGGATATCCTCTTCTGCCACCGCTTCCGGGGTGATATCCTCCAGTGCTTCTGCGGCGGTGAGCGTTTCCGGTTCGATATCCGGTTCTTCTTCAATTTCAGATTCCAGCATATCTTCCGGCAAATTTGTTTCTTGGGCGAGCATGTCTTCCAGCCGGTCCGACATTGGTTCGCCGGCGCCCAACTCATCGCCAAGCGGCGGTACAGTCAGCGCGGGTATTTCCTCATCTGCGCCGAATGAAAAATCATCCACACCGATGACTGCCGGTGGTTCGCCGGTTTTTTCCAACGTTTCCAAATCCAGGTCGAACACCGGCGGTTCATCCAAATTGAAATCGAAATCACCCGGCAAATCTTCAAAAACCGGGGCGTCTTCGGTTGTGAGCGGTGGCGGCGCCGCTAAATCCTCGGCGAATGCGTCCACACTCCAATCCACATCGGACGGCGTGTCGGGAGCGATGATGGGCGGCAAATCTTCGGGTGGCACGGCGATGGCAGGCGATTCGCCGGTGCCGATGGGCATTTCGTCCGGCGGAATGGGTGCCATCGGCGTTTCAATTGCGGGCGGTTCGGGTTCCTGCGGTTCTTCCGGCACGTCGCCGCCAAACCGCTTGAGTCCTTCTTTTGCCAATTGGTTATCGGGGTTGAGTTGCAACGCCCGCTCCAACGCGGTGCGTTTTACCAGCACATCACGGCTCACGCCGCTGAGCCATATCCACGCCACTTCGTTATTGGGGTCGGTTTCCAACACTTGGCGGATGAGCATTTCAGCGGCATCGCGTTCGCCGGATTTTGCCAAATCTATGGCTTGTTGCAGTAAAGTTGCCATGTCACTCCCACTCGATGGTTGCCGGCGGTTTGCTGCTCACGTCATAAACCACCCGCGTAATAGCCGGAATTTCATTCACAATTCGATTGCTGACTTTTGCCAGCACTTCGTGCGGCAAATCCGCCCAATCGGCGGTCATAAAATCTTCGGTGGTCACGGCGCGCAGGGCGATGACATTGCCGTATGTACGATTATCGCCCATGACGCCGACACTGCGCACGGGCAGCAGCACGGCAAACGCCTGCGAGGTTTTGTGATACCAGCCGCTGTCCCACAGTTCTGCCATAAAGATGGCGTCTGCTTGCCGCAGAATTTCCAGCCGTTCCCATGTAATTTCGCCCAAAATGCGCACCGCCAGCCCCGGGCCGGGGAAGGGATGCCGCCAAACCATTTCTTTCGGCAAACCGAGTTGCTCGCCCACCGCGCGGACTTCATCTTTAAAAAGCCAGCGCAGGGGTTCAATCAGTTTGAATTGCATATCGGCAGGCAAGCCGCCCACGTTGTGATGTGTTTTTATTTTTGCGGCAGTTTTGCCCGTTCCTGCACTTTCGATGACATCGGGGTAGAGTGTGCCCTGTGCCAGAAAATCGATTTTGCCCAATTTGCGGGCTTCGGCTTCAAAAATGCGGATGAATTTTTCACCGATGATTTTCCGTTTCTGTTCCGGGTCGGTTACGCCTTTGAGCGCTGAAAGAAACGTTTCGGTGGCATCCACCGCGATGAGTTTGGCGTGCATTCGGTTTTGAAACGTTTCCACCACCTGTTCCGGTTCGCCCTGCCGCAGCAAACCGGTGTTCACAAAAACGGCGGTCAGCCGTTCGCCGATGGCACGGTGCAGCAGTGCCGCCACCACCGATGAATCGACACCGCCGGAAAGCCCCAGTAGCACCCGCCCATTGCCGACCTGCGCGCGCACATCGGCAATTGTTTCGGTGATGAAATTGCCCGCCGTCCAGCCGCCTTCGCTGTGGCAGATGTCATACACGAATGCACGCAGAATATCGCGCCCGCGTTCGGTGTGTGCCACTTCCGGGTGGAATTGCAAGCCGTACAATTGCCGTTCGCGGTGGACGATGGCGGCGTGCGGTGAATTTTCGGACACGGCGATGGTTTCGAACCCCGGT
>JANTHQ010000278.1 GCA_024762375.1 Anaerolineaceae bacterium | reverse complement strand
CGGTCGAGCCGTCGTCCACCAGAATCAATTCTTTCGGCAGTGAAACGGCTTCAACCCGATTGACCAATTCTTCCAGCGTGGCTTCCTCATTATAAATTGGGATGATGACGGATAATTTCATCGTTTAATCCATTCGCTCAAACAGCCCGTAAACGTATCCCAGCCGATATAGCGCCGGGGTGAAAGTCGCGCCGTCCACAATGAGGGGAACATTCGGGTCGGCAGGCGTGTGCATCAGTACCACAGCCCGCAGCCGGTAATGGCGCGAAAATTCATCGGCGACGGCAGGTAACCCGGCGGTGATGGGATTGCCGCTGTGATCCAGCCAACTGGTGATAAACGTTGGCTTTTGAGCCAAAACGTATGCCGGGTCGGATTTTTCGTGCCCGGCGGTTCCCGCGCCGACTATTTTCGGCAGGTGGGCAATATGGATATCATTCAGTCCCAACATATCGATGGTGCCCAACCCGGTGTAAAATGGCAGCGTTCCGGCGGCGTCCACTGCGAGAGTGTCATCAGGCTGGGCATAAATCTGTACCCACTGTGCCAAATCTATCCAATGCAGGTTAATGATGGTGTTGTATGTGTTTCGTTCCGGCGCAGACCATCCAACCAATAGCATTATCCATGTGGCAGCAAGGGCAATCAAGGTTTTTATTCGCCAAGAGGGTTTCAAATTCAAAAATTTTTCAGTTATACCCATCAGCCCCAAAAAATATATCAATGGCAATAGCGGCAGCAAGAAACGAATGCCGAAATTCTTGAAATCATCTCCTCCAACTAGCATCAGATAGAAAAGATATCCGGCAATCACAACACGGAAAGTGTTTTTGGGGACACGATTGTTTTTCCACCAAAACCCGGCGATTCCCAATAGAAATAGCTGTGGATTTGCGATGAATGTCATCAGCAGCAGATATAATAGCCCCCGCCGAAACAGGGTAAAACCGAAACCTCCGGCTTTCACATAAAATGTGTTGGGCAGCAGATAGCCGTAAAAATGCCAACGCCACAGAAAATATGTACCATACAGCACGCCAAAATTCACCGCCCACACGCCGAATCGGGTGAATTTTGCACGGACATCGGTGGAATTATGCCGCCACAGAAAAGCCAGAAAATGCAGCGAAACCAGCCCGAACACCAGCGCACCTTCGGGGCGAGTCATCGCTGCCAGCGCGAAAACAATTCCTGCCCAACCGAGTTGCCCGCCGCGCTCAATTGCCTTCAGATACAGCGTCATCCCCAGCAAAATCAAAAACGTGAAAAAGAGCATTTCAAACCCGGAAACGGCATATCGCGCGAATCCCGCCGTACTTGCCAGCATCATCGTCGCCAGCGCGCCTGCCAGTGGCTGCTGATAATGTTTTCCCAGAGAAAACATGAGCCACAGTATTCCCAACCCCGCAACCGTACCGACAATTTGAGAAACAGCGACCACATCCCACCCCAGCCGAATTGCCCCCGCCATTAGCACCGCCCACAGAAATGTGGTGTAACCTTCCACTCGCTCACCGGGGTTGAACACCAATCCATGCCCATGCGCCAGATTGTCCGCATATCGAAACGTGATGAAACTGTCGTCGAAAATGCTGTATGCACTGCGATAAAAATAGGCGGCATATCCCAGAAAAAGCAATATACTGAGCAAAAACAGCACTTGCGGTAAACGCGATTCAATTTTTGCAGGAAAAGATTTTTGTATGTGAGTCATTTTGGGGTGCAGCCCTACCCTGGCTTACAAATGACGGGTGTCGGTTCACCCGATTTTTTGTCGTATTTTGTAAATTTCCGGTATAAAAATGGAGCTGTAAAGTATCAATAGTATTAATGGCACGGTAATTTGAACGCCATGCCATCCCCAAATGGGTAGCCCATACCCTGCAGAACCGAGCAGGACGAACCAGTCAATCGGCAGAGTGAACAGCAAAAGTAAATCGGTGTGTTGAAAATAAGGTAGCGCCAGCGCAGACGCAGTGAGCAGCCCGATAAACCGTTTTTCTTTTGAAAGTGACATCAATAATGGCGGCAGAAATAGTAGCAATCCCCATGCGCCAATCCAACGCCATAAGGTGATGCTGCCCCAATCATTCGGCGGGACGGTTTGAATACGATGAAATTCCTCCACAATCCACATTGGATAAATGATGAGTGAGCCAATGGCTACCAGTGTCGGAACGATGAAAACGCGCCATTTTTTTTGCCAATGGGGGGCAGCCATAATCAGCAAAAATAGTCCGCTCAATCCCCCAAGTTGATATTTCGCCGCAGCGATTGCCAATCCAAACCCTGCCCAATGCCACTTTTGATTTGCCAGTCCCCACCATAAAAGTGCCAAACAACCCACAACTATCCCGGCAATCTGCCCTACAAAAATGGTGTAGAGCATTTGATAACTAATGAGCGCTAACCCGCCCCGCCCGCCAAAAACGCGCGCGGCGAACCATATTCCGGCAATATTCAGTAAATCCCAAATGATGATGCCCGCAGGCGTCGGTAGCCAATCCAATGCTTTAAATATTGGCAACAGCCAATAAGCATAATAGTAATAGATTGCATTCCCGTGACTTGCATTCACAAAAATATTATAGTCCACAAAAGGGAAGACGTTTGGGTATGAAGCGATGATGAAAATTACCACCAGCATTGAGAGTGAGACGGTCAATCCCAAAAATTCGCCACGCGAAAGACGAGATTTGATACGGTTATTGATGATGGTGGGGTCTGTTGTGAATGCGTTCATGGCGTTTTTAAAATTTTAGTGTTTCCGTTATCAAAAATTTGCACCCATCCGCTTGCCGCCAACGCCCGCGCCAACGGCGCATCCGATTCCACCACTGCCAGCCGAATATCATACCGACGGAAAACATCTTCCCAGCCGTCGCCGTTCAGCACGCGCAGATATTCCCGCAAAAATTCATCATCATACAAATCGGTGCGCCCGTCCACAAAAACGGGGTAATCGGGATAGAGCCGGTACAGCAGATACCCGCCGATATTGTAACTGTTGAACATATTCCCGGCAGGATGATTCTCGCGGATGAATGCCACCCCACCGGCAGGAAACCGCTCGCGCTCGGCGGCGGAAATGGCGGTGGGCGACAACACGGCAAATGCCTGCACCACCGTCGCCAGTAGCAGTAAACCCAGCAAAACCCAATTCACGATTGCCATTGGTTTGGAGACCGGTTTGGGGCGACCGAGCCGCAGTTCCCCGAATTGGGCTTCGAGCGCGGCGGAGCCGTATCGCGCCAAAAGAGGCACAGACACCACCGCAAAAATGGCGACATTCCGCACGGCGAACAGACTCAAAGTCAGCCAGCCACCGAAAAGAGCCAAATCCGTCCAGTCCATCCGTTTGCCACTGCGGGCAATCGCGGCGATGAGCAGTAGCACCAGCAACAGAAAAACCTGCACAATCGGCTGGTGAAAATCGGGGCTTTGCCATTCGGCGATGAAGGCGCGCAGTGCGCCAATGCCGACCGTGCGGAACGGATAGAGCCACATTTGCCAGCCGTTGGGATTCAGTGGCACCACCAGCAGCGACACGCCGAATGCCGCCAACAATTTTTTCACCCGGCTGACCGCTGACGACTGACCGCTGACCGCGTTGACCCCTTCTCCCGCCAGATAGATTATCAGCAAAATAAACCCGATGGCGAACCCGCCATGCACGTTGACCCACACCAGCATCAGCGCGGGAAAAGCGGGGATGAGCGATTTTCTGTGCCGCCGAAAGTTTTCCAGCAGCATCAGCGCTATGGCGGTGAACAGAAACGAAAGCATCTGCGGGCGCACCGTCCAGATAATGCTGGACGCGGTTGCCGCCAAAATTACGGCGAAGGCTTTGACGAAAATATTCCCGTCGCTGATTTTCCAGATGATGGCAAAGGTGGCGGTGACAATCGCCGCCAGTGTCAATCCGAGCAGCGGCCATC
>JANTHQ010000277.1 GCA_024762375.1 Anaerolineaceae bacterium | reverse complement strand
TTTGACCGCGCGCAGGATACCGTCAATATCAGTTATGCCCTGTCAGAAGACGCGGAAATCGCCATGACTGTTTTCAACCGAAATGATGTGCCGGTGCGCGAACTGCGCTCGGCTGGCATGCAACCGGCAGGGCAATATGTGGCGGTTTGGGACGGACTGGATGATACCGGCGTACCGGTTGCCGACGGTCAGTACACCATCGAACTGCGCGGTAAAGGGGTGTCTCGGACGGCGGTTGCACGCCAGACGGTAACGGTAGATACCCAACCGCCGCCGCTACAACTGACAAACCTGAACGACATCACCCGTGTGGCATCGCCCGGCATCACACTCGAAGGTGTGACAGAACCGGGCGCGACAGTGTATCAGGCCGGAAATGCCCAAACTATCCCCGTGGATGCGCAAGGGTATTTCAAAATCAACCGTCAGCTCACCGAAGGCACCAACATTCTGGAAATTTTCGCCAGCGATAGCGCCGGAAACACCGCGCACATCAGCCATAATGTCACGCTGGTAACCCGCCCGCCGGAACTGACACTCCTTTCGCCGGTGAACGACCAGTGGCTGAACGAAAAAGTGCTGGAAGTGACGGGCGTCGCGCCGAATGCCACCGAAGTGCTGGTGAACAAACAGCCCGCCACCGTGCAGGATGATGGTACGTTTGCCCGCGAAATTATCTTGCGCGAAGGCGACAACACCGTGCGGGTCGAAGCGGTGGACGACGTTGGCAATGCCACGCAGGTCGAGCAGGTGGTGCATTTAAAAACCGCCCCGCCGCAACTCGATTTGAATATCGCAGATGGCGCGGTTTTTCAGCAGGCAGGATTGCAACTGTCCGGCCGAACTGATCCCGGTTCCATCGTGCGAGTGAACAATCAACTCGTGCCTGTCAGCCCGCTGGGCGAATTTCAAACCAAGTTGAATCTTGCCAACGGGCGAAATGTCATCAATGTGGAAACCCGCGACGTGGCCGGCAATATCAGTCGGGTGAGCCGCCGGGTAACCTTTGAAAGTCCGGTAGCTCAAAATGAAATGAACCGGTTTTTTGAACGGCTTCCCTCTTTGCCGTCGCTGGCGACCCCGATTTTGGTGATGATTCCGCTGCTGTTGCTGCTGGGATACGCCTTTACCCGTCCCGTGTCGCTGTTGCTCACCACCGATGCCGAAACATTTACCCCCGGCATGCCCGAGGAAGAGCAGACGGTCACCCTGCAACTCAATCTGTCAAAAAGTGCGCGGGCATCGGTGCGGGTGCTGAACAAATTCGGGCAGCCGGTGGCGACCATCTCCCCGCGGCGACAGCGCGGTGCGGGCATCCATACCTTCACATGGGATGGCTATGACGACTGGGGGCGGGTATTGTCGCCGGGCGAATATACGCTGGTGGCCGAAGCGAGCGCGCCTTCGGGGATGGTGCAATCGGCGGTAACGCTCACACTTCGGCAAGACCCGCTGGTTGCGGCGAAATATGGTCGCCAGCGGGGCAAAGGGCTGGTGGCAGAAACCATCTCGGCGCGGCAGTAACCAATGGCCTCTTCCCGAAAAAGAACCGGCAACCTCGGCGAAACGCTCGCCGCCGACTATCTCCGTCAGCAGGGATACACCATCATCACCCGCAATTGGCGCTGTGCCACCGGTGAAATTGACGTGATTGCCCGCGACGGTGACACCCTCATTTTTGTGGAAGTTCGCACTCGGCACGGTGGGCGACTCGGCTCGCCGGAAGAAAGTATCACCCCGCGCAAGCAAGCAAAACTCATCGCATTGGCATACGAATATTTGGCTGCAATGGATGCCCCACCCGACGATTGGCGCATCGATGTGGTGGCCGTGGTGCTCGGACGGCAAAATTCGATAGAGCGGATAACCCACATCCCTTTCGCCGTGGGTGAATAGTCCCAAAATTTGGTACTCACCGTAAAATGGATATAATGGAATATCGATTTTGAAAAAGTTTTTTTATGAAAGGCCATATTGAATGAATGATGAAATGCTGAAAAAATATGCTGAACTGATTGTAAAAGTTGGTTTGAACATCCAGCCCGGGCAACGATTGCTCATTCGGTTGACCCCGTTGGAGGCCGCACCACTGGTTCACGCCGTTGCCGATTACGCGTATCAAGCCGGCGCGCGGTTGGTGGATGTGCAATGGCGCGATGAAGAATTGATTTTGAGCCGCTTCAAATATGCCCCGCGAGATTCTTTCGACGAAATTGCTCAGTATCGCATGGACGGGCTGGTTCAGCATTTGGAAAAGGGCGATGCCCTGTTGTCCATTCACGCCGCCAACCCCGATTTGCTCAACGGGCAAGACCCGGAATTGGTCGCTACGATGATGCAGGCATACCAAAAAGCGCTGCTACCCGCCAGCAGCCTCATCATGCGCGATGCCATCAATTGGCTGGTGGTTGGCTATCCCGCCAAAGCGTGGGCGACAAAAATTTTCCCCGATGTGGACCCCGATACCGCTGTTGAAAAATTGTGGGAAGCGATGCTGCACATTTGCCGTCTCGACCGGGATGACCCCGTGGCGGCTTGGCAGGAACATAACGCCAAACTGAAAGCCGTCAGCGCGTATCTGAATGAAAAACGCTATACGGCGCTGAAATATTCTGCCCCCGGCACCGATTTTACTGTCGGATTGCCGGAAGGACACATTTGGAAGGGCGCGGAAAGCGTCAGCGCGGCGGGTATCCGGTTTATGGCGAATATTCCCACCGAAGAAGTATTTACTATGCCGCACAAAGATCGCGCCGACGGGGTGGTCACGGCATCGAAACCGCTGAACTACGGCGGGTCGCTCATCGAAAACTTTAGCTTGACATTTAAAGATGGAAAAGTGGTGGCTGTG
Organism: Anaerolineaceae bacterium; assembly: GCA_024762375.1. Lineage (GTDB taxonomy): Bacteria > Chloroflexota > Anaerolineae > 4572-78 > 4572-78 > JANTHQ01. Next base: position 1,087 of record JANTHQ010000277.1, on the reverse strand, counting down.
AAAGCCGAAAAAGGCGAAGATACTCTGCGCAAACTGGTCGAAATGGATGACGGCAGTTGCCGGTTGGGCGAGGTGGCGCTGGTTCCGTTCAGCTCACCGATTTCGCAATCCGGATTGCTTTTCTATAATACCCTGTTTGATGAAAATGCCGCCAGCCATTTGGCGCTGGGGCGCGCATACAAATTCACCATGGAAGGCGGCACAGAAATGACCGATGATGAATTTGCCGCACACGGTGGCAATTTCAGCCTGACCCATGTTGATTTTATGGTTGGCAATGATAAAATGGATGTGGACGGCATCACCGCCGATGGCAAACGCGAACCCGTCATGCGCCGGGGCGAATGGGCATTCGAGGTGTGAGCCGCGCCGCCAAAAAACGGGTCATTTCGCCGGGGTGGCCGTTTCCGACAGGTTGCCCGTCAACCTGAGTGAGCGGCATAATGCCCATCAGAGTATTGGTTACAAACGCTTCATCGCTGGAAAACAGTGATGAAGCGTTGTGTTTTCCCTCAAAAATGCCGATGCCCGCATCCGTTGCCAGCGATAGCACCGTTTGCCGCACGATACCCGGCACCAGCCCGCAATCCGGCGCCGGAGTGAAAAGCACGCCATCTCGAACCCAGAATAGATTGCTCACGCATCCTTCGGCCAAAAAACCGCGAGTGTTCAAAAAGATGCCCTCATCTGCCCCCGCATCCGAAGCCTCGGCTTTCCCCAAAATGTTTTCCAGATAGTTGAGCGTTTTCACCCCGGCCACAGTCGAAAATTCGTTTTTGCGATGGCTCAGAATGATGGCGTGCATCCCCTGCTGGTACAATGCCGCCGGATATGGCGTGTGCCGCCGCGCCGATACCACCACGGTTGGGTGCGGCTGCGGCGGCAGCGCCAACCCCCGCGCCGATACGCCCCGCGTCAGCGTCAGGCGAACGGTTGCCGCGCCGGTTGTCAGCCCGTTGGCGGCGAGCGTCTGCAAAATTGCTGCACGGACACCGGCGCTATCAACCGGCAATCGCAATTGCTGCGTGCCGGCGGTCAGTCGCGCCAAGTGCGCTTCGAGGCGCACCACTGTGCCGTCCAGCGCCAG
>JANTHQ010000276.1 GCA_024762375.1 Anaerolineaceae bacterium | reverse complement strand
GGGCGAAAGCCCCCTCGCTCTCTCTCACTCCCCCCTTCCCCGCGGGGAAGGGGGGATACAGGGGGGATGGGGGAAAGAAAAGACACAGTTTTCACCGGAAAATTTTGCATTTTTGATTTTGTCAAATCTCAGACTGCGTAACATAAGTTATGAAACTATTTTGGGCATAAAAAACGTGAAGAGCAAAAGTTTAAAGCGGCTCTTCACGTAATTGACGGGAATGAAAAAATACAAACTTGCAACAGTTGTAGTTTTTGGGTTGATGATAACGACTTTGTTTCAACACAGTATTATTACCGGGTACTTCCTCTTTCAAAATAACATCTTGCAAATTATATCACAATGGAAAGATTTAAGTCAAATCCACGGGGCGGTTGTCAGGTTGTCGGGTTGTCTGACGATTTGTGCGGCACAAAAAAATAATATGCGTGAACCGGTTATTTCATCGGTTTGACCATTTCCAGCCGTTCAAACGAAAGAATGTAACCCATTGCCTGCATCGCTTGCCAGTGGGCGGCGGCGGGATGCACATTTTCTACCACCGTGTCTTGCGCGGGGTGTCGCCAGTGGAGATTTTCCAGCAGGGCGGTTGCCACGGCGACGGGGTCGCCGCTGTCAATGGTGAAAACCAAGCGTCCCAATTGGAAAACGGTATTCTGATAGACCAGCCAGCCTTTGCCTTTACCGCGGGGCAGGTCGGCAATTAAACCGGCGAGATTACCCGCGTTTTCCATCGAGCGGGCATCGGTGAGCCACGAAACGTGGTCGGCACGGTTTTTCAGCAATGCCAGCGAATCGCGGTAACTCACCGCTTCGATGAATGTGCCACTGGTGACGATGTTCACCGGTTTTGGGGGGCGGCGCACCACCAGCACTTCCCCTTTGTGTTGAAAACCGCATTTCAAAAAAAGTTGCTCGGCGGGGGTGTTGTTTTTGATGACATCCAACTGCATTTCCGGAACGCCCAGCGCCCGCGAGTTGTCAATCAGCACCTGCATCATCTTCCAGCCCAACCCGCGTTTTCGCCCGTTGGGCAGAACGCCCAACCGCGTGACCCACGTAGCGTGTTCGCGCACGCCGAGCATCGCCAGCCCCAAAATTTCATCGCCTTCCACCGCCACCACCGATTGCGCCAAATCAATATCGTAATTGTGGACATAATCGCGCATTTTGCGCTCGTTCATCGGCATGGGCACGATGTAATCCACACGGGTGCGGTTGTACGCGTCGGTGAGTTGGGCAAAACTGAATTTGTCTGCCGGAACCAGCATCATTTTCGGGATGATGATGGCAGGGGATGCGGTTGATGGTTGGTGTGTTTTAGGGCTGTGTACCACAAAAACCTCGATGCTGTCAGGCTGGTTCGGATGGGGATAGATATGCCATCACCGTTTTGGCGAAATGGCGCGGGTCAATCGGTTTGCCGATATAATCGTCGCAGCCGTATGCCCGAACCATTTCTTTGGCGGTTTCTTCGGGCCACGCAGTGACGGCAATCATCGGCACGTGCGCCAGAGTGGGAATGCGGCGGATGAATGCGGCCACCGTTTGACCGTCAATATCGGGCAACCCCAAATCAAGCAGCACCAAATCGGGCTGTTGCTCTACCGCCATTTGAATGCCGGTTTCGCCATCCCATGCGTGCGCCACGTGGATGGTTTCTGCCTGTGCGGCGAGGATTCGTTTTACCAGAGTGGCATTATTGGCGTTGTCTTCAATCATCAAAACGGTTTTGGTCATCGCCATTCCCTTTTTCGGTGTGATTTTCTACTGGAAGTATAGCACACCCTACGATTTTTTCAATGATGAGTTTTTTGGCTACCACCTTGACCATCCGGCGAAAATGGTTTAAACTATACTTGACATAACAACACAATTTTGGAGGGTTTATATGAAAAAACGCGCACTCTTTTTTATGGTTGCTGTAATAGCGATTTGGGCGGCGCTGGCGGTGGTGGCATTGGCACAAACCAACGCCGCTCAATCTGGCAGCAGTACCGATGTCGCAGTGGTGCTCGCGCCGCTGGTTGCCGCCGCGCTCGGCATCGAGCGCTTGCTGGAAACACTGTGGGGCGTGGTCGAAATGGCGATGGACCTGCTGGGCATCACGCCCACCGGCGAAAAATATGTCGCTTTTAAAACGTGGGCGTCGGCGGCGCTGGGAATTGTGCTGGGTATCATTTTGGCATCCGCCGCGCGATTGCAGATGTTCGGCATGCTGGGTTTGCACGTCAACGCCGGTGCAGATGTGTTTATCACCGGGTTGGTCATCGGTTCCGGGTCGAAATTCACCCACGATGTGATTGGCATTCTGTCCGAAGGCAAACGCGGGCTGGAACAGTGGCGCAAACTCACCGAAAGCCGCCGCACCGGGCAGGTGGTGAAATAGTTACACTACCCCCGCCGATTGCAGGTCCGCGATTTCCGCATCACCATACCCCAGCGATTGCAGCACTGCCGCCGTGTGTTCACCGAGCATGGGCGGCGGGGTGCGGTAACTCACCGCCGTGTCCGACAGTCGCACGGGGTTGCCCAGCGATTTGACCACGCCCGCCAGCGGGTGTTCCAATTCCACAATGAATTGCCGTGCTCGCAACTGCGGGTGTTCCATCGTTTCGGGGATGCGGTTGATGGGTCCATTCGGAATGCCCGCCTGCCGCAGTTTTTCCAGCCAGAAATCGGCGGGTTGGGTTTTGAAAATTGCTTCCAGTTCCGCCGTCAATTCATCCCGATGTGCCAACCGGTCGGCATTGGTGCGATAGCGCGGGTCGTTTTGCAGGTGTTCCAATCCCAACGATTGGCAGAACGCCGCCCACAATTTTTCGGTTCCCACGGCCACAATGATATATTTATCCGCCGCCGGAAAAACCTGATACGGCACGATGCTGGGATGGTCGTTGCCCAATCGCGGCGGAACCACGCCTGCATTCAGATAATTCGCCGCCAAAATGGCTGACCATGCCGTTTGGCTTTCCAACAGACTGACATCAATAGACTGGCCTTTGCCGGTGCGTTCGCGGGCAAACAGTGCGCCCAAAATGCCGATAGTGGCATACAGTCCGGTGGTCATATCTGCCAGCGGCACGGGGTAGCGATACGGCTCGCCGTCGGGTGCGCCGGTGACGCTCATCAACCCCGCTTCGCCCTGCGCCACCATATCGTAACCAGGGCGGTCGGCATACGGCCCACTGTTGCCATACCCCGACACACTGCAATAAATCAGACGCGGGTTCAGCGCGCGCAGGGTGGCTTCGTCCACTTTTGCCCGTTCCCGCGAAGCCTGTTTCGGAATGTTGTGGATGAACACATCGGCGCGGGCAATCAAATCGTGCAGAATTTTTTGCCCGGCTTCACTGCGAATGTTCAGCGTCAGGCTTTTTTTGTTGCGATTGACGCTCAAAAAGTAGGTGCTTTCCCCTTCCATAAATGGTGGCCCCCAGCCGCGACTCTGGTCGCCTTTGCCGGGGCGTTCAATTTTGATAACCTCCGCGCCCATATCGCCGAGCATCATTGTGCAGTACGGCCCTGCCATGGCTTGTGTCAGGTCAATTACGGTGATATTGTCCAGTACGTGAGTCATCGTCAACCCCTTTTCGGTGCAGATGTTTGATTTGCTTGCGTGCCATCATACCCCACCCCGATTGAGAAGTCAAACCCCGAAAAATCTGCGAAAATGCTTGTATTCTTGCTCGATTCGGTGTAAGATTTATGATAACTCATGTTACGCAGTTCAAGATTTGACAAAACCAAAAACGCAAAACTTTTGGTAAAAACCATGTATTTTCGATTTCTCCCATCCCCCCTGTATCCCCCCTTCCCGCCGGGAAGGGGGGAGTGAGAGAGCGCGAGGGGGCGAAGCCCCTCGCTCACCCTCTTTTGTTCCTCCTCCCCCAAATTTGGGGGAGGAGGTTAGGGGGAGGGGGCAAAATCTCCATTTCAAAA
>JANTHQ010000275.1 GCA_024762375.1 Anaerolineaceae bacterium | reverse complement strand
GTATGCTGTGACCATTGAGAATTTTTCACCGCGATTTTTGTACGCTTGCAAATCGAGAATAGAAACTTTCGTCATCGAAATATCCTCCTCTGTTTGAGCAAAGATTGGTTATTGGAAATTCGATTTTCCAACTATCAGATACCATACACGCTTTTCGATTTTGCGCCAATTTTACCTCATTGCCCCACCTATGCTATACTATGAATACAGACTTTTCATTTGCAGTGCTTCCACATCAAAGGAGTTGGTTGTATGGCGCAGCACAAACTTGGATTCCATATCAACGCCATCAGCAAGCCGGTGGCAGACGCTATCGTGCGCATCCGTCCCCGCCTGATAAAAACACTGCATCACGATGCCAATTTTTGGCGCAAAGCCCGCGAGCTGCTCCCCGATGCGTTCATTTTCGGCAGGCTGTACACCCCCAATCAAGAATTTGAAGACAACCCCATCAAACGCGGACGCGAATTTGCCGAACGGATTTTGAAGGAAGAAGTGAATAAATTCGAAGTGAATGGCAAACCGATTTACAATGCTTGGGAATCATACAATGAAATTATGAACGAAATTACCGACGACGACAAACAGAAAAAGTACGATGATTTTCAGGTGGCGTTTGGCGAGACAATCCGCGCCGAAGGATTCGAGCCGGTGGGGATGAATTTCGCCACCGGGAATTTTTCCGGGCAGCAGTTTTTGGCGAATTTTCCCGGCACGCTGGAAACCTACAAATATCTGGGCTTCCATGAATACGATTGGCCCACACTCGACCGGCTCCACAAAATTGGGCTGGCAGATGGCAATGGCGGTATGTGGCTGGCGCTGCGCTATCGCCGAATTATGCAGACCGTGCGGCAAATGTTTCCCGACCGGCACACCGCCATCGTCACCGAGCTGGGGATGACGCGCGGGGTGGTCGGCGGCCCCGATGTCGGGCCGTGGAACATCGAGGAACCCATCAGCCCCGACGACTATTGGCAAAGCCTGCTGTGGTACAACAGCGAAATTATGAAAGACGATTTCGCGCTGGGCGCATGTCTGTTTGTGGTGGGCGCAATCCATCCGTGGGAAAGTTTCGAGCATTTGGGCCCGATGTTGGATCGGCTAGCGGCATTTCAAGAAAGCACGCCCGCGCCCATCGAACCCCAACCGCCCACCGACTCCATCCCACCAACTGATGACACCCCCATCCACATTGATGAGCCACCCACTGATGACACACACCCCATTCCGCCGGCAGACACCATCCCGCCGACGGATACCGCGCCCATCGCCGGGGGCAACATCCCCGATGCTCCCTCGCCACCACCCGCATTTCCGGGCGCAGATGTTACCCCGCCCGCCGAAAGTGGGGGCAGTATCACCATCCAACTTCCGGCCGAAGTTGCCGCCGTGCACACCCATTATTTTCTGTTTCCGAAAGATACGCCGGCATGGTGGTATGCCGCCGCCGAAGATTATTTTGAGCAATTCGGCGTCACCCGCGGCGAGCGGCTGGAAGAGGCGTTATTTTTGCGCGGCACACAGGGGCACACTATCACCCTGCTCAACCCATCGCCGGAAGTGCTGGCAAAAATTCAGCGGCTCAACCCCGGCGCCACCCTCGACGTCATCACGGCCGCATCCCCCGCCGAGTTGGCGGACGTTTTGCGCGGCAGAATCATGCAGGGCGTAGCCTTTCCTTAAATCGGGGGTTTTAAAAGCAAAGAGACCGGTGGGAACGCCCGGCCTCTTGCGAAAGAAGGAGATGCGCGATAGTTATCGCGATTTGTGGCAACAGTATATCGCAGTCAGCCACAATTTGCATCGGCAAGATAACCCAACCCGCCATTTTTGGCAGTACGCAACATGGCGTAACTTCAGGAGACCATCATCATGGCAAAAATCAACCTCAGCGCCTGGAGAGAACTCCTCGCCCGCATTTTTGACGGTTTCGACACCCAATTTAACGTGTCACCCGACTGGCTCATTAACCCGGAGACCAACCGGCGGCTGAAACTCGATATGCTATACCCCGAAATCGGGCTGGCAGTACGATTTGAAGGGTTGCGCAGCAAACAACAACGGCAGCGCCCCAGTTTGGAAGAAGAACTGCAAGAGAAACAGCGTATCGCCGCGCGCGAAGCCGTTTGTCGCGAACACGGTGTCAGTTTGGCCCAAGTGAACCTTTCCACCACCGAACCGCGCGACATTTTTCTGGCGCTGGAAGAAGCGATGAGCCGGGCCACTCGTATGCTGGCAAAAGATGAACAACGCCCGTTAGGTGAAAAATCGCGGCTGCTGGAACAGTTGCGCCGGGCTCGCACCATCGCCAGCGATTTGCGGCGCACCGTGCTCACCGAACGCGACTTGAGCACCTACTCGGCACTTTGGCACGACCGCCAATTTTCCGAGAGCACGCCCGCCCCAACCGAATCATCCGCTTCGCAGTTGCAACTGGCCGAAGGCATGCGGGTGGAACACAGTCATTTCGGCGAAGGTTTGGTCGAAGCGGTTTTCAGCAGCGGTGGTGATACTATGGTCACCATCGACTTTTTGAGCGCAGGACGGCGCACATTCATGCTCAATTTACTGGCCGACAAACTTTCGGTCATTCAATAACGTCCGGGGAGACAGACAAATCATGACCAAATCAGCCGCCGAAAAAGCATACCGCAAAGTCATCAACTCGTGGGCGATGTACGATTGGGCAAACTCTGCTTTTGTGACCACCGTGATGGCTGCTGTGCTGCCGGTATACTACAGCAAAGTTGCCGGGGCAAACCTCGCGCCAAACACCGCCACCGCCTATTGGGGATACACCACCACCATCGCCCTGCTGATTGTGGCATTTCTATCGCCCATTTTGGGGGCAATCGCCGATTTTTCCGGCGTGAAAAAGAAATTTCTGGCATATTTTGCCGCGATGGGCATCGTTGCCACCGCCCTGCTCTATTTTGTCCGCACCGGCGATTGGTTCATCGCCAGCCTCTTTTTCATCATCGGCAATGTCGGGTTCGCCGGGTCAGATTTATTTTACAACTCGCTACTGCCGCACGTTGCCAAACCGGAAGATATCGACCAGGTTTCCACCCGCGGCTATGCGTTCGGCTATATCGGCGGCGGGCTGATGCTGGCCATAAATATCGCTATGATTCAATTAATGCCCGATTCAGAACTGGCAACCCGGCTGGCATTTGTCACCGTGGCAATTTGGTGGGCGATTTTCACCATCCCCATTTTGAAAAATGTGCAGGAACCCCCGGCCACCCGCCGCGCCGACGAGCATCCCAACCCGGTGCGCGCCGGGTTCCACCGATTGAGCGTCACCTTTCACGAAATTCGGCATTATAAACAGTTGTTTATCTTTTTGATTGCCTTTTGGGTTTACAACGATGGCATCGGCACCATCATCAAAATGGCAACCATTTACGGCGCAGAAGTGGGGATTGACTCCACCACGCTCATCGGCACGCTGTTGATGGTACAATTTGTCGGCATTCCGTTCACATTCGCATTCGGTTGGCTGGCGAAAAAAATCGGCACCAAAAACAGCATCTATCTCGGTTTGGCGGTGTACACCGTCATTTCGATTTTTGGCTATTTTTTGAGCGAAGCGTGGCATTTTTGGGCACTCGGTTTTATGGTCGGTACGGTACAGGGTGGGTCGCAAGCGCTCAGTCGCTCGCTGTACGGCGCGATGACCCCCAAAGCCAAAACCGCCGAGTTTTTCGGCTTTTACGGGATGAGTTCCAAATTTGCGGGGATTGCGGGGCCGCTGCTATTTGCCGTGGTGGGGCAGATTGCCGGTTCCAGCCGGTTGAGCATCGTGTCCATCATTATTTTCTTCGCCGTGGGCGGGTTGCTCCTCAGCCGGGTGGATGAAAAAGAGGGTATCCGCATCGCCAAAGAAGAAGATGCGCGGATGGCAGCGGGGTAAATTCACCACAAAAACGTAGGGGCGGCTCGCGAGCCGCC
>JANTHQ010000274.1 GCA_024762375.1 Anaerolineaceae bacterium | reverse complement strand
CCATACGGCGACCCATCTGACAAAATTGTGGTCGGCACGCTGGAAGGACAGCGAGTGGCATTTTTGCCGCGTCACGGGCGGGGACACCGCCACAACCCCACCGAAGTGCCGTATCGTGCCAACATTTACGCGCTGAAAAGTCTCGGCGTGAAATACATCATCAGCGTCAGCGCGTGTGGCAGCCTGCGCGAAGATTTTGCGCCCGGCCATATCGTCATCCCCGACCAAATTGTGGACCGCACCCGCAATCGCGCCCTGACCATGTACGGCGAAGGCGTAGTCTCGCACATCAGTTTTGCTGAACCGTTCAGCCCGGAGCTATCGCAAATTGTGTATGATGCCGTCGCCGGTGTGAATGAACGCCCGGTGCATATGGGCGGCACGTTTGTGGTGATTGAAGGCCCGCGATTCAGCAGCAAAGCCGAAAGCAATATTTTTCGACACTGGAAATGCGACATCATCGGCATGACCGCCGTGCCGGAAGCGCAACTCGCCCGCGAAGCGGAAATCGCCTATGCCACCATGGCGCACGTCACCGATTATGACGTGTGGCACGAAAGCGAAGAGCCGGTGACAGTCGAAATGGTGGTCAAAACCCTGCTGGGGAATGTGGATACTGCCAAAAAAGCCATCCGCGCGATTGTACCGCAACTGGCAGCCGAACCGGAAATGGCGGCGCACAGCGCGATGAAAGATGCCGTTATGACCGCCCGCGATGTCATTCCCGATTCGGCGAAAGAAAAATACAATTTGCTGATTGGGAAGTATTTGTAGCCGGTAGCCGTCAGTGGTCAGCCATCAGCAACCGGCTGACCGCTGAATGCTGACCGCCAAACCATTATGCTTCTGCTCCCTTTTCTTTTCACCGCCATCGGATTTGTGCAACTATCGTTGTTGAACGGATTTCGGTGGGAATATAGCGCGGCGCTGGCCGTGTGGACGGCATGTTTCGCGGCGGCGGATGTGCTGCTGCACCGCCGGCTTCCCCGCGCGAACCCGCATTTGCTGCCGCTGACTGCGCTGCTGGTCGGTTGGGGCTTGGTGCTGATTGCCCGCCTCGCGCCGAATTTTCTGCTGCGCCAAACGATTTGGCTGGTGGTGAGCACAGCCGCGCTGCTGGCAACCGCGCTCGCGCCCCGTATGGTATCGTGGCTGCGGCGATACAAATATACCTGGCTCATCGCCGGACTGACACTGCTCGCGGCGACGCTGGTTTTCGGCGTGAATCCGAGCGGTGCGGGCGCGCGGCTCTGGCTCGGTGCGGGCGGGGTATATTTTCAACCCGCCGAACCGCTGAAAATCCTGCTGGTGGTTTTTCTGGCGGGCTATCTCGCCGACAGCCGCCGCCAAATTCTCGATTTGCCCGCGAAAATCGGCAAGTTGCCGTTGCCGCACCCGGCATATTTTGGCCCCATGCTACTGATGTGGGGCTTTTCGATTTTGCTGCTTTTCTGGCAACGCGATTTGGGCGCGGCACTGCTCTTTTTTGTCACCTTTTTGTTGATGCTCTATCTGGCGATTGGGCAAAAACGATATTTGCTGGTCGGTGGCGGGCTGCTCATCATTGTGGGGGCATTGGGGATGCGGTTGTTTGATTACGTGGCCTTGCGCGTTGAAGCTTGGTGGAATCCGTGGCTTGACCCGGCGGGACGCTCATTCCAAATTGTGCAATCGCTGCTGGCGTTTGCGTCTGGCGGTATTTTCGGGCAGGGATTGGGGCAGGGGCTGCCCACCGCCATTCCGGTGGTGCATACCGATTTCGTTTTTGCCGCCATCGGCGAGGAATATGGCGCGCTCGGTGCGCTGGGGGTTTTGCTGGCACTGGGGCTGCTGGTCTGGCTCGCATTTCAGATTGCGGCAGGCAAACAAACCTACTTTCAAAAACTGCTCGCTGCCGGATTGGGAACCATGCTCGGCGTGCAAACGCTGCTCATCGCTGCCGGCACGCTGAAACTCGTTCCGTTGACGGGAGTCACCCTGCCGTTTGTCAGTTACGGTGGCAGTTCGCTGCTCACCGGGTTTATCATGATTGGGCTGCTGTTGAGTTTATCAAACGGGGGCTATCAGTTACCATCAAAAAGTTGACTGCAATGACGGCGTAGCGATTTATGCCGCAACATCGAAGATTTCTTCGGCGGGACGGGGTAATTTTATGGCGATAAAATAATCTGCGGGATAGAGGTAATCTTCCCCCGACTCATCAATGATACGCAATAAATTCAATGAACTGGCATCTGCATCCTCTATCACCCGATAAATTTTTCTGGGTTCCAGTGATGCAGGGTAATCATCATTACGAATGCAAATAACAAATTGTTTTTTAGGGGATTCTGTCATTTTTCTGTGAGAATGCGTTTTATTTTTAACTCTTTCTTTCCGATACCGTGTGCCTCATACCAGTGAATTTCGGCATAAACCGAAGTGTCATTCGCAAATTGGATGGTGGCAAAACCTTTTAACTTTCGCCAGCGACCAATGCCATAAACTTTCTGCAATCGTCCCAGTTCACGGATTGAGTGCCCCGTTGCGATGGTTTCAATGTTACTGATGGGGCTGATGATTTCAAAACGCATTCAGACCTCCACCGTAATTTTACCGTTTTGGCAGGAAATTGACAATTTCAAATGGAAAAAACCATCCGTAACCTTCAAACTGCATTTATCATCGCCTTTGCGCTGATTGCCGCCGGGCTGCTCTACTGGCAGATTTTTCGGGCAGACGACCTTTCTGCCCGCAGCGACAATCCGCGCCGCGTGATTGCCGAACAGCGCGTGAAACGGGGAAAAATTCTCACAGCCGATGGTATTGCGCTGGCAGAAACCATCACCGGCGCGGACGGGCTGGCGGTGCGCCGCTATCCATATCCCAATTTGGCAACGGTGACCGGCTATTACAGCGTGCGATATGGCACGGGCGGGCTGGAAGCCGCCTTCGATGCGCGCCTGCGTGGCGAAACGCGCCAAACCCGGCTCGATGCGTTGATGCACCGTCCGCAAATTGGGCAACCCATCACCGTGACGATTGACCTGCCGATGCAGGTTGCCGCCGATACCGGGTTGGCGGAATTGAACGCTACCGGCGCGGTGGTGGTGTTGAACGCCCGCACGGGCGCGCTGGCGGTGATGGCGAGTCGCCCCACTTTTGACCCGAACCGGCTGGATGACGACTGGGATACCCTGTCTGCCGACCCTGCCGCGCCGTTGCTCAACCGCGCCACGCAGGGGCTTTTCCCGCTGGGTGAACTGGCGTCACGGGTGCATTTGGTGGCAGACGCCGAAAATCTGACGCTTGCTGCCGCTGTCCGGCAATTGAATTTTGACCGGGAAATCCCATTTTCGCTGCCAACTGCCGCGGGCGCGATTCCCGCCGAATTGCCGCAAAAAGCGGGCGAAATTGCCGTGACACCGCTGCACATCGCGCTGATGGCTGCCGCGCTCGCGGATGACGGTTTCGCGCCGCCGCCGGTGCTGGTTCAAGCCGAAAATTCGCCGCGTGCACCGTTGCGGCTTATCTCGGCGGAAATGGCGGCAGCCCTGCGGCCGCAATTCGCGGATGTCAGCGCGCTGGCCCTGCCGGATGTCACCGGCGCGGAACCGCTGAGCTGGTATGTCGGCATTCGGGGGGATATGGTGATTGTCGCTGTGATCACATCGCCGGAGGCCGATCCGAACGCCGCACGCACTGTCGCGCAACCGCTTTTTTCGCAATTCGATAAATAGAGATTATAATTTGTGTCATAACCCCAGTAAACCCGGCAGGAAAGGACGGAAGGCAATGGCACGTGACCGATTGACCAAACTGTATGTGGAAATCACCACCGAGTGCAATTTGGATTGCACGATGTGCGAGCGGCGAACATGGATGGATGAGCCTTTCGGCTTTATGCCGCCGGAAAGTTTTCGCAATTTGATGACGCAGGTGAAAGCGTTTCCTGACCCACCAATTATCCATTTTGGCGGTTATGGCGAA
>JANTHQ010000273.1 GCA_024762375.1 Anaerolineaceae bacterium | reverse complement strand
CGGCTGGCGCCCACGCCGACAAACATTTCCACAAATTCCGAACCGGAAATGGAGAAGAAGGGCACGCCGGCTTCGCCGGAGACGGCTTTTGCCATCAGGGTTTTGCCGCAGCCGGGCGGGCCGACCATCAGCACGCCTTTGGGGATGCGAGCGCCGAGCGAGATGAATTTTTCCGGTTCGCGGAGAAATTCGACCACTTCGCTGAGTTCTTCTTTGGCTTCATCGGCACCGGCGACGTCATCGAAGGTGACGGTGGGTTTATCGCCGGTGAACATTCGGGCGCGGCTTTTGCCGAAACTCATTGCCTGATTGTTCGACCCTTGCGCCTGCCGTAAAATGAAAAAGAAAAACAGCCCGATGAGCAGGAGCGGCAACAGCGTGCCAATCAATGTCATCCAGCCGCCCCATTGACTGGGCGGCGCAACTTTAATGTCGATTTTGGAAATTTGTTCATCGGTGACGCCCATATTCTTCAAGGTTTCGCCGATGCTGACATTTGGTTCTTTGCGCGATGCGATGGTTGCGCCACCATTTAAGGTAATCTGCAAATTATCTTCTTGCACCACTATTTCGGCGATTTTTCCTTCTCTGGCCAACTGTGCGACATCGCTCAATGGTTTGATATCGGTGGTGTTTGTGCCAATAAACAGCTGGCTAAAAAAGAATGAGGCCACGCCGATGGCCAATACAATATAAAATACGCGAGTCCAGTTCATATTTATAGATAATCCTCCGGGTATTTAAAGGAACTGAGGAGTGGAATTTTCTCTAAAAAGACTATACCACGCGGGCATAGGCGAGTCAAACCATTTGAAAAATCTTCTCAATGGCTGTTTTGCCGCGAAGCAATGTTTTCCAGCGCGAAAACGATAGCAAAACCAACCACTGCCAATGCAATGGCATACCCGACTTCCGGGGTAAATGCGGCCGGTAAAATGTTTATCTGTTCAACGGGAATCAAATTCCCATGGCGGTCGGTGATGGATGAGAGCGTTTCTTTCCATGGCCACACTTTTCGCAGCGAACCAACCATCAACCCGGTGAGCATGGCGATGGTCAAATTGTGATACCGCTTGAAAAGCCAACTCAAAAATTGGGCAAAAGTGATGATACCCAAACCTGCGCCAACGGCGAAAATTGCCAGCGTGATAAAATCGTGCCGGTTGACAGCGCCTAAAATATATTGATACTTTCCGAGCAGCACCAGAATGAAAGAGCCGGATATTCCGGGCAATATCATTGCGCAAATGGCAATAGCGCCGCTCAGAAAAACGAACCATGGTGCGGTGGGGGTTTCGGTGGGGACGAGCCCGACCAGCCAGTATGCGCCCACGGCGGCAAGTGCTATCGCCAATGCGGTGCTGATGTGCCAATTTGTGATGCGCCGGCTAACCATCAATACCGATGCCAGTACCAACCCGAAAAAGAACGACCACAGCAGCACCGGTTCATTTTCCAGCAGCCATTCCAACCCTTTCGCCAGCGAAAATATCGCCAACAGAATTCCGGTCAACACCGACAGCAAAAACTTCCACGGTACCCGGTCGAGTGCGTCTTTGAATTTAAAGGCGATCACGAGTTTAAAAAACGAGATGTCGATAGACTTGATGGCGTCAATCAATTCTTCATAAATACCCAGAATGAAAGCCATGGTTCCGCCCGAAACACCGGGAACGACATCAGAGGCGCCCATCAAAAAACCGCGCAGCACAATTCCCAAATAGTCTTTAAATGTACGCGCGGGAGAAATTTGATTGATTGTTGTCATTTGGTTATGATACCTTTCAAACGAATTGTACAGTTTACTGATTTTTTACACAAACCAATAGAATACCCAAACATATTATTTCCGTCAAACCGGGCGATAGAAAACGCCGGTAATGGCATTTATCCGCGAAAGGTTGTTATGGACGCTGCACGCATCAATCGAGCAATTGTTGTGCTGGAATCACACCGCGATACACTGGGCAATGCGGTGGTTGATTCGGCGGTGCGGGCATTGCGGCAGATGCAGCTCGCCAGCCCACCACCATCGGCGCACCATGTCGAATCCAGAGACATGACGGTGCTGGTGGCACAAATTTCGGGGTTGACGTTGTTTTGCAATGCCCTGACCGCACCGGAAGCGCAAGAATTTATCACCGATTTGTGGCGACAAGCCACAGAATTGGTCGAATCAAACGGTGGCAGGGTGATGGTGCGCGCCGGGTTCAGCCTGATAGCGGTTTTTGGGGCCGAAACGCCGCGCGCAAACGAATCCGAGTGGGCCATTCGTGCGGCACTCGGTTTGCGGCAAAACGTGCATCGCGCGCGGCAGGTTTGGGTGGAACGCCAGTCGCCGCCGTTGCAACTGCCGTCGCTGGGGGTGGCAGTGGGACTGCACGACGGCGCAGTACTGTGGCGTGCCGAAAGCGAATCGGGCCGAGCGGAAGTTTGGGGCGATACGGTTGAAGTTGCGCGCGCCCTTGCCGCCGCTGCCCAACCCGCCGGTATTTTGATTTCCGAGCAGGTTTACCGGCAGGTGCGCGGCATTTTTTATGTGCAACAGATGCCGCTGCGACAATCCATTCCGCTGCTGCCCGCGTCCGTCCGCACATTCGAAGTGAAAGGCGCCAAACCGTATGCCGTGCGCATCATCAGCCATAGTGTGGAAGGTATGGAAACCGCAATGGTGGGGCGCGCGCCGGCGATGAACGTTTTGCAAAAAGGGTTTCAGACGGCGGCCACCGGTACAGCGCAACTGATAACCGTCTCTGGCGAAGCGGGAATGGGGAAATCTCGGCTGCTGTATGAATTTGACCGCTGGCTGGAAGAACAGCCGCGCACCATCCGGCTTTTGCAGGGACGAGCCAGCCTGCCAACCCGACAACTGCCGTACTGGATTTTCCGTGATATTTTCACGTTTTATTTTGGCATTTTCGCCAGCGATTCCACCGAAACAACCCGTCAAAAGCTTTCGCAGGGGATTTTGAATTTAACCGACACCGCCGATGGTACAGCCGAAACGATGGCAGCGCACATCGAGCGGCTCATCGGATTTTCATCTGATTTACCGTTGCCATACCCTACAACGCCCGCCAAAAAAACACTCGCTGCAGCAGAGCAAGCGGTGATAGATTTTTTGGCGATGCTGGCTTCTGCGGATAGCCCGGTTGTGCTGATGCTGGAAGATATCCATTGGGCAGACGATGCCTCGCTGCGGTTGTTGAAACATGTGTGGCAAGCCAGCCGCCACCAACCGCTGATGATTGTTTCTACAGCCCAACCCCAACTTTTCGAGCGGCAGCCGGATTGGGTTGCCGCCGACGACCCACAACAGCAAAACATTTCTTTGCCCGCGCTGACCGAATCGCAAACCACCCGCCTCATCGAGCAGATTTTCCGCAAAATTCCGGTCATACCCGAGGGGCTACAGCAAACGCTGGTTGACCATGCTCGCGGCAATCCGTTGCTGCTGGAAGAGTTAATTCAATTGCTGATTGACGATGATGTCATACTGCCCTTTCCAACCCGTTGGCGAGTGGATGACAAAGCGCTGGCGGCGGTACAACTTCCCAAAGATTTGCACACGGTGCTTCAAATGCGTTTTGCCCGGCTGCCCGCGCTGGAACAGGAAATGCTGCAGCGCGCCGCCGCTATCGGACGGGCTTTTTGGAATGTGGCGTTGGCACAAATGAGTGATGCTCATGCCGCGCCCATCAGTGTGGATGTGGTGAATGTCGTGCTGGAAAATTTGCAGGAACGAGGGCTGATTTTGCAGCGCGAATCATCGCCGTTTGCCCAAACCCGTGAATACATTTTCAAACATGCATCGTTGCGGCAAGCCATTTACGATACACTGCCCGTCGGGGCGAAAGTGGCATACCACACCCAATTGGCTGGTTGGCTCATCGAATTTAACGGTGAACAAGTGGATGCCTATGCCGCTTTAATTGCCGATCATTTTCTCGCGGCCAAAAAATTGCTCGA
>JANTHQ010000272.1 GCA_024762375.1 Anaerolineaceae bacterium | reverse complement strand
TAATCGCTGCCGTCAGCGTCGTCTTGCCGTGGTCAACGTGCCCAATCGTCCCCACGTTTACGTGCGGCTTGGTTCTTACAAAAGTTTCTTTTGCCATGGACGGTCATTCCTCCTGAAATAGTTTTAGAAACGTGTTCCAAAAGTAGGTGGAGAGGGGAGGATTCGAACCTCCGAAGCGTTACGCAGCTGATTTACAGTCAGCCCCCTTTGGCCACTCGGGAACCTCTCCGTACTCTAAAAGTACCACCGGTGTTCAAGATTGAAACCGTGGTACAGAGGGTGAGTATATTCCATTATTGTGGATTGTCAAATTACATGGGTGAAAATGTGCGGTTTCGCCACACTTCATACAGTGCCAGCCCACCCGCCACCGAGGCGTTCAGCGATTCAATTTTGCCGCGCATGGGAATGCTGATGAGCAGGTCGCAAATCTGCTCAATCCGGTGCGAAAGCCCTTTCCCTTCGTTGCCCAAAACCAGTACCAGAGGCATCGTCAAATCGGTTTGATGGTATGGCTGCGCCCGCACCGATTTTTCCACACCGACCACCCACATGTTTTCCCGTTTGAGGGTATTCAGTGCCTGCGCCAAATTCGGCACGATGGCAACGCGATGGTGCTCGGCGGCGCCGGCGGAAGTGTTGACCACTGTGGGGGTGATGCCGGCAGCGCGGCGGTTGGGGATGATAACCCCGTGTACGCCGACGGCATCGGCGGTGCGCAACAGTGCACCCACATTGTGCGGGTCTTCAATATGGTCGAGCGCCAGCAGAAACGGCGGTTCCGATTGTGCCTGTGCGTGCAAAATCAGGTCGCTCAAATCAAACGTGGGGAATCGCCCCACTTCCAGCGCGATGCCCTGATTGCCGCTGCCGAGTTTGTTCAGTTTTTGGCGGGGAATTCTCTCAATTGGCACGCGCAGTTCTTCGGCGAGCCGGATGGTTTCTTGCACGGCAGGCGTTTGTTTGATGCCGTCTGCCAGCAAAAGTTTGTGGATATGGCGTCGCCGCGCCCGGAGACATTCACGCACGGCGTTTCGCCCGAAAAGTCGTTCTGCCATTAGCGGGTCAGTTTCCAAATCGTGCCGTCGGGACGGTCTTCCAGCGCGATGCCGAGTTCTGTCAGCCGGTTGCGGATGGTGTCGGCGGTTGCCCAATCTTTATTGGCGCGAGCTTGCTGCCGGAGGTGAATCAGGATGTTCACCAGCCCGTCCACCAAATCGCCACCGATTTCTGCGGTGAGCTGGTCGGGAACCAGCCCCAGCACGTCTTCGCCAAGCGTGCGATAGACGGCATCGATGGCAGCCAGCGTTTGTTTGGAGAGGGGCGTGCCGCTGTTCAGCAGCGTGTTTACCCCTTTGGTGAAATCGAACAGCGCGGCGATGGCTTTCGGGGTGTTGAAATCGTCATCCATGGCGGCGGTGAATGCGGCAGTTTGCGTTTCGATGAGTTCTGCGGCTGCGGGGAGCACGTCGCCACCGGCAGCATGCGCCAGTTGGTCGCGCACCAGTTTTACCGTGCCATGCAGGCGTTTTAATCCGCGTTCGGCGGCTTGCAGGGCGTCGTTGGTAAAATCTATCGGCGAGCGGTAATGACTGCTGAGAATGAAAAATCGCACGGTCAGCGGGTCATACGCCTGTGTGAGCAGGGGGTGGTCGCCGCTGAAAATCTGTTTCAGGCTGATGGCGTTCCCCAAACTTTTGCCCATTTTCATGCCGTTGACGGTGACCATATTGTTGTGCATCCAATATTTGGCGAACCCGTGATGGTGGGCGGCGTCGCACTGGGCGATTTCACTTTCATGGTGGGGGAAGATATTTTCCAGCCCGCCGCCGTGAATGTCGAACGGTTCGCCGAGATATTTGGTGGACATCACCGAGCATTCGATATGCCAGCCGGGGTAGCCTTCGCCCCATGGACTGCGCCATTTCATGATATGTCCGGGTTCGGCTTTTTTCCACAGCGCGAAATCGACGGGGTCGTCTTTGTCGGTATTCACGTTGATGCGTACACCTTCTTCCAGTTCTTCCAATTTTCGCCCGGAAAGTTGGCCATAATTGGGGTAACTGGACACATCAAAATAAACCGAGCCGTTTTTTTCGTAGGCGTGTCCGCTGGCGAGCAATTCCTCAATCAATTGAATCTGCTCGGGGATATGTGCGGCGGCGTGCGGCGAAATGTCGGGGCGCTGCACATTCAGCGCGTCCATGTCTTCGAAATAACTGCGGGTGTAAAACTCGACAATCTCCATCGGTTCGACGCGCTCTTTGCGTGCCTGTTTCAGAATTTTATCTTCGCCTTCGTCGGCGTCATCGGTCAAATGCCCCACATCGGTGATGTTTTGCACATATCGCACGCGATACCCCGCGTATCGAAAATAGCGGATGATGGCATCGAACGAGACGTAACTTTTGGCATGCCCCAAATGCGAATGCCCGTAAACGGTGGGGCCGCACACATAAATGCCGACAAACCCTTCTTCGATGGGTTCAAAAACTTCTTTTTTTCGGGTGAGAGAGTTGTATAGTTTGATAGTCATAGTTTCAGGTTTCAAGTTTCGGGTTCAAAGTTCAAAGTTACGCATCACAAATGACAAATGACCAGTGACCAGTGATCAATCAAATGTCCGGTTCGGCGAAAATCATTCGTCCGGCGGTGGTTTGCAGCACTTTCGTGACCGTCACCTGAATGGTGTTGTCGATATAGCGTGCGCCGTTTTGCACCACTACCATCGTGCCGTCATCCAGATAGCCCACGCCCTGACGCGGTTCTTTGCCCGGCTGGATGATGCGGATTGCCAGTGTTTCGCCGGGCAGGTAAACGTTTTTCACGGCGTTTGCCAGCTCGTTGATATTCAGCACCAGCACGCCCTGCAATTTGGCGACGCGGTTCAATCCGTAATCGGTGGTTAAAATGGGGCATTGCAACTGTTTTGCCAGCATCACCAGTTTGTCGTCAATTTCGCGGACGTGTTCCACATCGCGATCGGTGATGCGCACCGGAATGATGGACGATTCTTGCAGTTGGTTCAGAATTTCCAGCCCGCGCCGCCCACGATTGCGCCGCAGCGGGTCGGATGAATCGGCGATATGCTGCACTTCCAGCAGCACGAATCGGGGGACGAGCAGCGTGCCGCGCACGAACCCCGTCTGGCTGATGTCGGCGATGCGCCCGTCGATGATGGCGCTGGAATCGACCAAGATGACATCTTGTGTTGCCGCCATCGATTTTCGTCCGGTGCGCGGATTTGTCCATGCGCCGGCCGGCGAAAGTATCGCCACAATATCCTGATGACGCATCACCATAATGGCAATCCCCAAATAGCCGAATAAGACGCTGAAGGCCAGTGGTAAAATTTGGTTGAAGGGGCCGGGAAGTTTGGCGAGTGTGGGGACAAGCAACGCCGAAATTGCCAGCCCGATGGTCAACCCGAATACTGCCGACAACAACCGGGACGCCGGCATGCGTTTAATTTGGTATCGCATCCATTTATATGGACGAATGGTAATCCATGGCGTTATCAACAAACCAAGTGCGGCAAACGATAACGCCATTGCAATCGACAGACGGGTGATATTGGTGCTGGGATAAATTTGCAGATACCGGCTCACTTGCGCGCCGATAATTGCAAAAACAACCATGCCCACCAATCGAAAAATGAGTTCAACGGTCATGATGATATACTTTTCCGATGCGCCATCCGTGGGCAGAGGTATGGCGGCAACCAAAAATGAATAATTTGTGCGGTATAACCCTGTACCCATACCGCACCAACAATAATTATACCGTGATGGTATCACCAGTTCAATGAAAAGTCAAAGAAATAGCGAAATCAAGTCAGTGCAGCGTCAATCGCTTCGCGGACGGAACGGGCATACACCGGTTTTATGCCGTCAATGTTCAGTTTTTGGGTGGTGGAGGTTTTTGGCAAAATTGCCCGTTTGAAACCGAGTTTGGTGGCTTCTTTCAGCCGGT
>JANTHQ010000271.1 GCA_024762375.1 Anaerolineaceae bacterium | reverse complement strand
CAGACATCACATTCAACACCGGAAAAATACCCGACAGCACGAATCCGCGCCGCAGGTTTACTTGATACGATTGTTCGTTGACCGCGTTAAATTCGCCATAAATGGCAGCTTCTTGCCGGAAATTTTTGGCGATACTGATGCCGGTGACGGCTTCTTGAATGGCGGCATTTACTTTTGCCAGCACGCGAAACCCGCGCCGGGTGACATATCGCGCCAGCCGCCGAAAGTAGGTGGTCAGCAGCACCACAAACGGTATCAACGCCAACAGAGCCAGTGTGAGTTGCCACGAAATTTGTATCAACACCACCAGCAAAATGAGCACCAACAAAACCTGGCTGGCAATATCGGTGATGAGTTGAACCACTTGCGCAAATTCCTGTGTATCGGAAGTGATGCGGCTGATGATGCGTCCCGATTCAAACTCATCGAAAAACGCCATATCGTGGTTGATAGATGCCTGAAAAGCATCGTGCCGCAGTGCAGAGACCACATCGCCGATGAGCCGCGCCAGCAATCGCCGCCGCGCCCAGTTTGCCGCCCAGATGCCCACCCCAAACACAGTCATCCCCGTGGTGAGCAATCCGATTGCCAGTGGTGTCGGAGTGCTCGCCAGTGCCGACACCGCCCGCGACACCAGCAACGGCACGCCCGCCCCGGAAACGGAGACAATCGCCACAAAAAATATCGCCCATAGCACCCGTTTTTTGTGCGGCACAAAATATTCGTAAATTCGAACCATCAATTCCCGGTCGTTGTAACTCCGGTCGTATGCTTCTGTATCAAGTCCGGAAAAGAAACCCATGTTACCTCAATTATCAATGAATAATGAACAATTACCAAACATCAACGGCGCTGGTTTTGTTTGGTATTACGAATGATAGTATAGAGAACTTTGATGATTTCTTCCGTTTCAGCCAAAATGGGCGAAAGCAATTTCGGAGAAAATATCTCTGCATCGTGCAACAGTAACAACCAATATCGTGTTTCCCGCGCCTCTTTTAACGCGATACTCATTTTCGCCACAAAATCGGCGGGGCTTTGCCCGGCTTGAGCCTCTTCCACATTTGCGCCGATGGACGTACCGGAACGCAACAATTGTCTGCCGAGCACCCGTCCCACTTCATTTTTGTGCAGCGATTGGTACAGCCGGATAATGCGCAACGCATACGCCCGCGTGCGGTTGCAAATTTCTTGTCCTTTTGAATGCCCTGCCGGATAGATTTTGTTCATTGCTCATTATTACTTGTTCATTGACTTTTCACTCGTAGCGTGCAAAAATGTTGCGATACGCCTCCGACTCACGGAAAAGGGTATCGTGATCGCCCACCATCGCTACCCGACCTTTTTTCAGCACCACAATCATATCCGCCCAGCGGATTTGCGACAGCCGGTGGGTGATGAGTATGGTGGTGCGCCCGCGGCTTGCTTCCTCAATGGCGCGCTGAATTTTGTCTTCGGTGGCGCTGTCAATGGCGCTGGTGGAATCATCCAAAATAAGAATCTTCGGGTCGGTGAGGAATGCCCGTGCCAGCGCCAACCGCTGCCGCTGCCCGCCGGAAAGCGTCACCCCCCGCTGTCCGATGACGGTATCATATCCGTCTTTAAATGACATGATGAAATCGTGCGCTTGCGCCGCTTTTGCCGCCGCCATAATTTCGGCGCGAGTGGCGTTCGGCGCACCGAAGGCAATATTTTCGGCAATGCTGCGCGAGAACAGATAAATATCCTGCTCGATGATGGAGATTTGCCGCCGCAGCGCTTCCAAATTCCAATCGCGCACATCCACCCCACCGATGATAATTTTTCCGGCAGAAACATCGTAAGTGCGATTGATGAGTTTCGTCACTGTGCTTTTGCCCGCGCCCGTCTGACCCACAATCGCCACGGTTTGCCCCGGCTTCACCGCGAAACTGACATTTTCCAGCGCATTCGTTTCGCCGGTGTAACTGAATGTCACATCATCGAATATAACACTGCCATCCATTTCACCATCAAACCCGGCGGTATTTTGGTCGAGCGTGGTTTCGGCGTTTATCAGATGCAGCACTCGCCGCGCGCTGGACATCCCGGTGGACACGCGAGAATATGCAAATTGTGCGGCAAAAGTCGGGAAGCCAAACATGGTCAGCATCCCATTGAACGCCACCACATCCCCCACGCCGATTTGCCCCCAGCGATAGAGAAGCAGGCTGTGGAACAGGCCCGCCGCTTGCAGCAATCCAAGCAGCAAAAGTGGGTAAAATTTCGCTTCGATGTCTCCCTGCCGGACAAATGCATTGCGCCATTTTTTCAATGCCCGGTCGAACCGCGCCGTTTCGCGTGCCTCTTGCGCCGCGCCTTTCACCGTTTCCACCCCGTCAATCGCTTCTGCCAGCGTGGTGTTCAACTCGCCGAACGTTTTCCGTTCCGCTTCTGTTGCCGGGCGTAAACTGTCCAGATATCCTTTCAGCAAAAAACCATACACCAGCGCGTATGCCGCAGGGACAATCAGCAGTTGCGGATGAATGGAGGGCACCAGTATGAACGGCGCAATCATAAAGTTGATGGAGCCGATAACCAGATTGACACCGGGATTGAAAAGTAAATTAATTTCGCGGACATCGTTGGTGGCGCGTGCCATCAAATCGCCGGTGGATTGATTATCGTGAAAAGACATGTTTTTGCCGATGAGACTGAGATACAACTCATCGCGGGCGTCGCGTTCCACCTGCTGCCCGATGGCTTCGCTGCTGAAATTGCGCATCAGCATCAGCACGCCGCGCACCAATTGCGAGCCGATGAGCAGCAGCGCGGTGGTTCCCAGCGCAGCGACGCCGAGATTTTTGGTCACAATATCGAACCCGCGCCCGATGAACATCGGCACCAGCCCGGCGCCCATCCCATTGCCAAACGCGCCGACAATTATACCCAACAGCAGCAATTTGTGGTGCATCGCGTGCGACCACAGCCAGCGTACCGGGCTGCGGCGGTCGGACTGCCAGGTTTTTGAAATGGAAAATTCTGCGATGGTCATAGGTTACTCGTGATTGGATAATTGGTTGATTGGAGATTGGTTGGCTATCTGACAACGAGAATGGATAAACTTCATACAATTCAATCATGCGCGATTGTCATACCGGAATTTCCCAAAGGGAAATGTCCGGTATCCACAGCACAAAACAATGGATTCCCGCCTTCGCGGGAATGACATTACTGAGAAGCAATAGCACTGAAAATGGATTGTATGAAATTCAGATGATTTATCTATAATGAATCTCCATCCAACCAATCATCTAATCTTCAATCTGAACCGGGATATTCTGCACGCCGATGTTTTCGAAACCATCGCCCTGCGGATGGTACACCACAATTTGCAGCGCATCGGGGCGGATGTCGGGTGGCAAGTCAAAAACGTATGCGTCGGGTACAATTTCGCCGGGCTGCCAGCGCCCGGTGGGATACGTGTTCCATACAGGTTGATGGTCTTGAATCGCGGGTGAATCATTCGGCGATAGCAATTGTCCATTGTACCACAACCGCACCGAAATTGTGTAATCGGTGGGCATTTCTTTTTCCGCCGACCAGTAGAGCATTACCAGCGAGCCGCCGCGCGAAACTTGCACCCCGCGCAGAGTCATTTCTCCGCCGAAAACGGCATCGGTGGGCGTGACACCGGCAAGCAAGTCGGTCAGCGGTTGGGGCGAAAGCCGAATCAGCGTGCCGCCGACAGCTTGCGGGTGCGCCGTCGGGTCAACCAACTGCGGGAACGCAATCGCCGCGTTGCGAGTGATGTATTCGGCGGGCGTGCCCGGTTTTTTCAGCACGATGGGCGGGTCGGCGTGCCAAATGATGGTCAGATATTGCAGGGCAATCCACTCATCAAACGACGGAGAAATTTCCGCCCCCGCCGATGGCACATCTGCCAGCACCGCCCAGCCCGCATCGAGCGCGGTGTCGGCGGCGGTATTGTGCCGGTGAACCCGCAAGTCTTCCACCG
>JANTHQ010000270.1 GCA_024762375.1 Anaerolineaceae bacterium | reverse complement strand
TGGTTGGCACATATTATGTGCAGGCACACACCGCGAGTGCGGCAGTCTGGTGGGCGTCCATTCCGATGGGACTGCTGGCGACCAACATTCTGGTGGTCAACAACCTGCGCGATATCGAATCCGACCGCGCGGCCGGCAAACGCACGCTGGCGGTTCGCTTGGGGCGCGACGGTGCGCGGTTGGAGTATGTGCTGCTGCTGCTGGTATCGTATGGCATCCCCACATTGATGATCCCGTTGGGTTTCGCCCCCCCCACCGTGATGCTGACGTGGCTTTCGTTGCCGCTCATCAAGAAATTGTGGCGCGACATTTTCCACGCCGAAGGGCGCGCGCTGAACGCCACCCTCGCCGCCACCGCCCAACTCGAACTGGTTTACGCCCTGCTGTTTGCGGTGGGGATGGTGCTGGGGTAGTTTGATGTTCATGGTTCAAGGTTCAAGGTTCTATCTCTATCCCTATCTCTATCCGTTTCACGCATCACGTTTCACCAATAACCAATCTCAAATCTCGAATAACCGGAGGCATTTATGAAACTTGTCACTTTTTCAACCAAAAATAACCCGCGCATTGGCGCACTGACTCCCGACGGCGCGCAGATTGTCGACCTGCACGCCGCCGACCCGACCCTGCCCGCCGATATGCTTTCTTTTTTGCAGATGGGCGATTCGGCGATGGCTGCCGCGCGGCAATTGGCGGCACATCCGCCCGCCGGGGCGACCATCCGTTTCGATGAAAAACTGCTCCGCGCACCGATTGACAATCCGCAGAAAATTATCGCCATCGGGCGAAATTACGCCGCCCACGCGCTGGAACAGGGCATCAAACCGCCCGACCATCCGGTGATGTTCGCCAAATATCCCAGCGCCATTATCGGGCCGAACGACACCATCGAATGGTCTGCCGCGCTGACGCAACAGGTGGACGCCGAAGCAGAACTGGCGGTGGTCGTCGGCAAAACGGCGCGAAATGTATCGCAGGCGGACGCGCTGGAATATGTGGCGGGTTACACCGTCTGCAACGATGTCAGCGCGCGCGACCTGCAATTTTCCGACAAACAATATACCCGCGGAAAATCGCTGGACACGTTTTGCCCGCTCGGCCCGTGGATTGTTTCCCGTGATGAAATTGCCGACCCGCAAAACCTGATGGTGCGCGGCTGGTGGAACGACACGCTGATGCAGGAAGCCAACACCGGCGAAATGAGTTTCGGGGTAGCATTTCTCATCGAATTCATCAGCCGCGCGTTCACCTTGCTGCCCGGCGACATCATCAGCACCGGCACACCGCACGGCGTCGGTGTGTTCCGCGACCCGCCCGTTTTTCTGAAAGACGGCGACACCGTGACAATCGAAGTGGAAGGCGTGGGCAGGCTGGTGAATGTGTGCCGGGTGAATGCGTGAAAGGGATAGAGATAGGGATAGAGATAGCATTCACACTCACTGAATGCTGATTGCTGATTGCTGAAAACTGAAGGCTATTTATGCACTTAATCCTAACCCATGAAAGAGCCGATTTTGATGCGGTGGCATCGCTGCTGGGGGCGGCGAAACTGTACCCCGATGCGATTCCGCTGGTTCCGCGCGACGTGAATCAAAACGTGCGCGACTTTCTGACGCTCTATTGGGACGAATTCAATTTTGTGGAATTTCGGCACAAACCGCCGGGGCGAGTCTCGCAAATCACAGTGGTGGATTCGCAGTATATCCCCCAGATTCGCGGGCGACATGCCGACACCCGCCTGCGAGTGATTGACCATCACGCCCCCGGCGACAATTTGCCGCCGGAAGCCGAAGCCACACTGGTAAACACCGGCGCTACCGCCACCTTTCTGGTCGGCGAAATTGCCCGCGCCAATCTCAAAATCACCCCCATCGAAGCCACCCTGCTGCTGCTGGGCATTTATGAAGATACCGGCTCGCTGACATATCACAACACCACCCCCACCGATGCCCGCGCCGCCGCGTGGCTGCTGGAACAGGGCGCGCAACTCGATGTGCTGCGCGATTTTCTGCATCACCCGCTCACGCCCGCCCAAACCCGGCTGTACAATGCCATCATCGGCAAAATGGAAAACCACACCATCAACGGGCGGCAGGTGATGGTCAGCGCAGTGCAGTCCGATGAGCATGTCACCGAAATCAGCAGTTTGGCGCACCAACTGCGCGATTTGTACAACCCCGAATGCCTTTTTCTGCTGGTGGGATTCGATGACGGGCAGAACAAATATGTGCAACTCATCGCCCGTTCCACCACCGATGCCATCAATGTCGGCGCGATTGCCGAAACGTTCGGCGGGGGCGGACACCCCCGCGCCGCCGCCGCGCACATCAGCGGGGCAGATTTGAGCGACATTCGCCGCCGGTTACTGGAACGGCTGAAAACGCACGTCCAGCCCGCCGCCACTGTGCGCCAAATTATGTCTTTCCGCGTGCGAACCCTGTCCCCCGACGATACCATCGCCCGCGCCGCCGAGATGATGAGCCGTTACGGGCACGAAGGCTATCCCGTGGCAGATGGCGATAAAATTGTCGGGGTGCTCACACGCCGCGATGTTGACCGCGCCATGCATCACCGGCTGGGGCGCGCACCGGTGAGCCAATATATGCACGCCGGCGAAATTTGTGTTTCGCCCGATGACACGGTGGAACATCTGCAAAATTTAATGCTCCGCGAGCAAATCGGGCAGGTTCCGGTGGTGGAAAACGGAAAACTCATCGGCGTGGTCACTCGCACCGACCTCATCAACTTGTTCAGCAAAGATACCACCGAAGCCCCCACCCGCCTGAATCTGGCGAACCGGCTGGCACAGGTCCTTTCCCCGGAATTGCTGGCGCTGCTGAAAGAGGCGGGGCGGGAAGCAGCAAAGCTCGATGCCTCGCTGTATGTGGTGGGCGGTTTTGTGCGCGACCTGCTACTGAATCGCCCGCGCGGCGATATCGATTTGGTGGTAGAGGGGGATGCCATCGCGCTGGCGCACGCCATGCGCGACCGTTTCGGCGGGCGGGTGCGCAGCCACAAACGGTTCGGCACGGCAAATTGGATAACAGAGGGAAGTGTGCCCGGCATTGAACGGCTCGATTTTGTCACCGCCCGCACCGAATTTTATCGCCATCCCACCGCCCTGCCGGAGGTAGAACAATCGTCCATCAAACAAGATTTGCACCGCCGCGATTTCACCATCAACACGCTGGCAATCCGGCTCGACCCCGATGGTTTCGGCGATCTGCTCGACTTTTTCGGCGGCTACCGCGATTTGCAGCGCGAGCACATCCGCGTGCTGCACAGCCTCAGTTTTGTGGAAGACCCCACCCGCATTTTGCGCGCCATCCGGCTGGAGCAGCGGCTCAATTTCCATTTGGGAAAACGCACGCTGGAACATCTGCTGAATGCCCGCGACCTGCTGCGCCGCGTCAGCGCCGACCGCATTTTTGCCGAACTGGAATATATTTTTGCGGAAGCCGAACCGGAAAAAGCAGTGATGCGGCTGGATGAACTCGGTGTGCTGGATGCCATCCATCCCGCGTTAAAACCCGAAACGCTGTATCCTGCGCTGTGCCGTCGGCTGCGCACCGAACGCACCGACTCGCCGTGGGAGGAGGTTTCGCCGGGCACGGTGCACTATCTGGGGCTGCTCACTTTCCCCCATTCCGCCGAAATGGTGGAAGGGTTGATTGACCGGCTGCGGGTTCGGAGCAGTTTGCAGAAACCGTTACGACAAATTCAGCAGGTGAAAGAATTACTGCCACAGTTGGAAAATGCCCAAAAACCGAGCGAAGTTTACCGGCTGTTGAATCAGTATGGGGATGATGCGCTGCTGGTGTGCTGGCTGGCGGAAGATAGCCCGGAGGGAAAACACTGGCTGGCAGATTTTGCCGCGCGGCTGCGGCACGTGCGCACCGTACTCAACGGCGAAGATTTGATGCGCGAATTCGGACTGAAACCGTCGCCGCAACTGGGCCAAGTTTTGGATGCCATCCGCGATGCCCGGCTGGACGG
>JANTHQ010000269.1 GCA_024762375.1 Anaerolineaceae bacterium | reverse complement strand
CCGGCGGCAACACCTGCACAGCTTCACGCCGAAGCGCAATTCGAATTGATTTTCCTGCCCGCAACTGCAAATCGCGGTAACCCCGCTGTGGAAATCGTACTTTAACCGGCGAAGGCAGTTGCGGCGAATTGACTGTCATAGCCATCACCGCGCCCCGATGCTCCAATCGCTCCACCGTTACATCCAGTAAATTGTCGCCGGATAAATATTTCAGCGGCCTGTCCGGATAGATTACTTTCACGTCCTCCGGGCGAACATAAAACGACACCCGCTCGCCCACCGAAACATTTGCCGGAACGGCATGCAGGCGGATGTCGCCCCACTGCAATTGCACACCATTTTCTCTACGCGAAATCACCGTTCCCTGAAATAGATTCGTCACACCCATAATCTTGGCGACTGCCGCATTTTTGGGATGGTTGAAAACCTCGTTCACCGCACCAATTTGGCAGATGTGCCCGTGCTGCAGTATCGCCAGTGTATCGCCCAACGCAAAAACATCCTCCAAATCGTGGGTGATGACCACTACCGTCAATTGCAATTCACGCTGCAAACGCACAATCTCCATCTGCAACTCTTCGCGAACAGATTTATCCAGTGCCGAAAACGGCTCATCCAGCAGCAACAGCGACGGCTTGACAATCAATGCCCGTCCCAGTGCCACCCGCTGCTGCTGTCCCCCCGAAAGCTGGTGGGGATAGCGGTGCGCCAACTCTTCCAGATGCAACCGCGTCAGCATATCCATCACCCGCGCGCCACGCCCCTGCATATAGCGCAAACCATAAGCCACATTTTGCGCCACGGTCATATGCGGAAACAGCGCATATCCCTGAAAAACCACCCCGATGTGACGTTTGTGCATCGGCACAAATATTGATGGGCTTTTGAAAAAAACACGGTCATCCAGCGCGATGATGCCGGAATCGGGCCGGACAGACCCGGCAATACTCCCCAGCGTCAGGCTTTTTCCTGCGCCCGATGGCCCAAACAGTACCAAAATCTCATTTTCGGTTTGAAACGCTACCTGCAGCGAAAATTCAGGGAGCGATTTTGCGATATCCACTTTAAGCATGGGCGTCTCGTTTGGCGTTCGACCGCTGTTCCAGCCGTCGCACCAGCAGCAACAGCGCAAAAGCCACAACAGTCATCAGCAGCACCGCGCTGTTTGCCGCGGCGAGATTATTGGTTTGCACCAAATCGTAAATTGCCAGCGGCAAAGTTTGGGTTCGGCCGGGGATATTCCCTGCGACCATCAGCGTTGCGCCGAATTCACCCAAACTGCGGGCGAATGCCAGCACTGCACCCGCCAGAATTCCCCGTCGCGATAGCGGGAGGGTTACATCCAGCAGTACCCGCCACCCCGGCGCCCCCAGCGATGCGGCAGCTTTTTCCAGCATGGGGTCCACTGAGGCAATGGCAGCCCGGCTCGACTGTACCATCAGCGGCAGAGAAACCACCGTGGATGCCACCACCGCCGCACCCCACGTAAAAACCAGCCGGATTCCGAGCGGGTATAGCGGACCACTGCGCCCCAAAACCAGCAGCAGATAATAACCCAGTACCGTTGGCGGCAGGATGAGCGGCAGGCTCAACACCGTTTCGACGGCGCTTTTGCCCGGAAAATCTTTTTTTGCCAGCCACAGCGCCAATATTAACCCAACCACCACCGCGATGGCAGTGGCTGCGCCGGCAACCTGCAGCGAGAGAATCAATGGTTGTAAAGGCATCGTTTAATGTTTCAACGTCCAAGTTTCAGATTCAAAAATCTCAAGCCACATTTTACGCATCATGTTTAACCTTTTCGTAACCGTATTTTTGCAAAATGGATTGTCCTTTTTCGCTCAACACGAATGCCACAAACTGCTCTGCGGCGGCGCGGTGGGGAGAATCCTTGATGATACCCAATGCCTGATTGATGGGGTCGTGCAGTGAATCATCCACCGGCACAAAACTGCCACCATCCAGATTGATTACCAGCGACAGCGGCACCATCGCCACGGTAACATCCCCCGATTGGGCATACGTGAGCGTTTGCCGCACGTCGTTTCCAAAAACCAGTTTCGATTGCAGAGCATCCCACACACCGGCATTCTTCAGCACGGTTTTGGCAACAATGCCATACGGTGCATGTTCCGGATTGGCAATTGCCACCCGTTCGATGCGGGTATCAACCAATTCGGGCACGGTTTGGGGCAATTGTGATGCCGAACGGCTCCAAATTACCAGCCGACCGCGGGCGTAATTTTGCACTGTGGCCGGGTCAATCAACCCTTTATCGGCCAATTGGGTTACATAATCCACATTCGCCGCCGCGAAAACATCGGCGGGCGCGCCCTGCTCAATTTGCTGAGCCAGTTTGCCACTGCTCCCAAAATTATATGTCACGGCAATTCCGGTTTCAGCAGTAAAAGCCTGCCCAATTTCTTCAAATGCCGGAATGAGGTTCGCTGCGGCAGAAACGGTAATTTCCGTGTCGGGGGGCGCGGCATTGCATCCGGCAAGCAGCATCGAAATCCCTATAAAACCATATAACCACCACGCCAAAATTCTCATAATTCTAATCTTCCATTAATCTTTTTTTTATTTGCTTTTAATTTCAAGCCAGTATAATATTTAGTGTAGTTTGAAGGTTCCTATAATTTCCTCAAAGGAACCTCCTCCCTCCCTCCTGTAAGACCGGTGTCGTGGCAGCGCCGGTCTTCTTCTTTTAAAACCCGGTGAGAGAAGGCGGCAATACCCGCGACAAAATATCGAGCGCGGCAAACACGCCGAATAATCCCAAAACGAAAAAACCGGCCACCCCGGCGAGTGCCCAATCCGTTTCGGTGGGGTGTGGCGCGTCGATTTTCGGTGCGGGAGCAGAACGCCACAGCAAAACCAGTGTCCATACCAGCAGCGGCAACACAACCAGCGCCAGTTTTACCAAATCTGCATCATCCAACCAATTAAGTTGATTTTGATACAATATCGCCGCAAAACTAAGGGCATTGAAGGTGGCATGCAGCGCCATTGCCGGAATGATGGAACCACTGCGCAGCGCCACGACCCCCAGCAGTATGCCAACGATAATTAATGCAACCAGTTGCGCCAGTTGCCCGTGCAGCATACCGAACAAAATTCCGCTTACGAGAATTGCAGCGGTATTTCCAACCGGCAGCCAACCGCGCAAAACAAACCCGCGAAACATCGGTTCTTCCACCAACGGTGCGGCGACTATCACGGTAAAACCCAAAACAATTGCCTGCATCATTGTTTCCGGCCGGGGAATTTCCGGCGCAGAGCCAATTTTCGACAACCACCATTCAAATGGCAATGCGGCGGCGTTGGCAGGCAGCCACACCAAAACACCGAGCGCAACGGCCAGTGCAATCATTTTCCCGGATGCCGGACGCAGAGAAAATGTTTCTTTGACGGGCATCCGCCGCAAAAGAACCCATCCCAGCAACGGGACAATCAGAAAAATCTCGCCCACCAGCGAGAAATAAAACAACCCGCTTTCGCCCCAGCCGAACAAGGCGTTCAGCGCCCCAAGGACCAACAGTGTGCCCAACAGCACCAGCATTTGCAGCAACACCAGCCCGACGCTCTCCCACAGTTTCGGGAGCGGTGAGACATTTCGGACGGGTGGCAGCGAAGATGACTCGTTCATGCGCGCCTCAAATGTCGTACGCCACCCGGCATCGCAACAATCACATCGGTAACCATGCCGAGAAACAATCCGTGCCCGACCACACCGGTTCGCCCGGCCAATGCGCGATGAACCACATACGGGTCATCAATTCCATCGGCGAAAAAACAGTGCAAAATATAATTTTGGTTGTCGGTGATATAGGGTTCGTCGGCCAACTCGCGACGCTCAACCCGGCAGCCGAGTTTCTGTGCCAGCCAGCGCGCCTGCACCTGCCAGCCAAATGGAATAACCTCCACCGGGAGCGGGCCATGCGTTCCGAGTTTTTCCACCATTTTTGAGGAATCAACCATGATGATGAGCCGTTCGGCGT
>JANTHQ010000268.1 GCA_024762375.1 Anaerolineaceae bacterium | reverse complement strand
GGGTGGTTGTACCGGTGGGGTAATCTCGCAGAAAAATCGCGGGCGCACCGTTTACGTCTTTGACAAATACGTGGGTTTGCCGGTTAGCCGGAAAAGTGTCGCGCATAAGTGCCGTGTCGTAAAAAGTTTTATCTGCCAGTACAGCCAATTGGCTGCCATCGGGATTGATAGCGTATGCCAGCGGAGTTGCCAACGGGGCCGGGCCGCCGGAACGGTCGGAGAGGAACACGATTTTTCCCACCAATGAGCGCGGAACGGGCAAAGGGGTGGCGGTGGGGGTGGGAGGAATATATGGTGTTGCCACATCCCCGGCAATGACGGGACGCATAAACGGCGTGGGGGTTGCAGTCCACACGTAGGGGGGCAAGGGGGTGGGTGTACCGTTGATGAACGCCCGCGCAGTGGCTTCGGCGGCCTGATATCTCGCCGTTGCCGCATTTGCGGGAACAGGTGTGGCGGAGGGTGCGATGATAATTTCGGGAACCACCCAGTTGAACGGAACCGGCGTGTAGGTGCCAATTTGAGTCGCCACAGCGGTTGCCGTCGCCGCTTGCGCCGCCACAGTGATGATATTTTTCGGTGTTGGCGTGGCTGTGACCAGCACCATATTCGATGGCACGACAATTGCGGGCGGCGGGGAACTGATACTGCTGCCGGGCGTTGGATTTGTACCGTTGATGATGGCGTTGGCAGTTGCTAATGCCGCCTGATATTGTGCCGTTGCCTGATTTACCACGGGGACAATTTCACTGCCGGAAGGTGTGCCCGTTGGTGCGACAGACGGCGTTGCCGACGGCGTCGCTGTGAAAGACGGGGCAAGGGTCGGCGTGGCGGCGGCAGGCTGGATTGCTGCTATCCGGCTTTCTGTTGGTTGGGGGGTATATTCTTTGCTTGCGGCGGAAGGTGTCATTTGCGGCACTATTATCAGCGCGATAATGCCCAGCAGCACCCCCGCAATTGCAAATGTCGAAAGATAGTTTTTCATAGTTGTGTCCGTCTTGATGTTAATTTCTGAAGGCTTCCACCGGCTCTAATCGAGCCGCACGCATTGCCGGGTATGTTCCCGACAGCAGGCCGATGATTCCGCCGACCGCCGGCGCGAGAAATGGCGCGGACGGGTCGAGCACGGGTGTCCACACTTGCACCGCCGATACCGCCACCACGATGAGCACGCCCAGCCCTGCGCCCAGAATGCCGCCGATGATTCCCAGCGACGTGCTTTCGAGCAGGAATTGGCTGGCGATATGCCAGCGTGTCGCCCCGATAGACCGCCGCAAACCGATTTCGCCGGTTCGTTCGATGACGGAAACCAGCGTAATATTCCCAATGCCGATGGCTCCCACAATGAGCGATAGTCCGCCCAGCAGCAGAAACATCACATTCAAATCACTTTTGACGGCGTCTTTGACTCGCTGGGGTTCCTGAGGCGCGGCAATTTTCAGTGCCCCCGGATTGTCGGGACGCAGCGCAAGCGGTGTTTGTTTGGCAATTAATGAAGCCGCGCCAATTTTGGTTTCCACTACCACTGCGCCGGGTCCCGCCAGCCGGAAATCTTGCCGTGCCGTTCCTTCCGGAATAATCACCGATCCGAGCAGGTCGGGCTGGCGTTTTACATCACGCAAAATGCCAATGACCAGATACAGTTTGTCACCAATGGCAATTGCGGGGAGTTGCTGCACGCTGACAATCCCCAGCTTTTGTGCGGCACCCGGCCCCAGCACGGCAACTCTATCTGCCCGTTGCGAATTGCCGTCATCAAACACACGCCCCGTCAGCACATCGGCACGCACCGCCTTGAACAAACCGGGAGACGCTGCCTGCACCGACAGATTGAAGTTTGTTTGGCTTTTGGGGTCTTTTACCAGTGACGCGCTCACCAGCGCATTGCCGATATCAACGCCGCTCAAAGTTCCGGCGGCAACCACACCATTCAGGCGACGCAATCGCGCCGGCGCGTCCCACGGGATGGCGTGTGGGTCGGCGCCGTTGGGCCCTGCCTTGCCGGTGATGACAATTTCCGTCGCCGCTAATTCATCGAATTGGCCCAAAATCTGGTTGCCGGCCGTGCGAGAGAGTCCCAGCGTGGCTACCAAAGCCGTTATGCCAATCACGATACCCAGCATGGTCAGTGCCATTCGCCCCGGACGGGCAAACATCCCCGCAATGGCTTCATCAAGCAAATCGCGCAGGGTGACACCGGAACGGGACACTTTCCCGTTTCCCTTTATCGAAGCAACATCCGAAGATTTCCGGGGTGTTGTTTTCCCGTTGGCAACTTCTGTTAATTTGCCGTCAATGATATGCACCCGCCGCGAAGCCCGCTTGGCCACATCTTCTTCGTGAGTTACGACCACAATGGTATATCCCAGCGCATTCAAATCCTCAAATAAATCAAGAATATCGCCGGTGGATTTTGAATCCAGGTTGCCCGTCGGTTCATCACACAGCAATAAACTGGGTGACCCGACCAGTGCACGGGCAATGGCGACGCGCTGTTTTTCGCCGCCGGATAGTTTGGTGGGCAGAAAATCGGCGCGGTGTGCCAACCCGACTTTCTTTATCGCTTCCAGCGCCCGTTCGCGCCGCCCCTGTACCGATTGCTTGCGGTACACTTCGGCGAGCATGACATTTTCCAGCACCGAGCGGTGCGGCAGCAAGTGGAAGGATTGGAAGATGAACCCGATGTGTCGGCTGCGCAACCCGGCGCGTTCATTATCATTCAACGAAGCTGTGTCAATACCTTCGAACCAATATTTGCCGCTGGTCGGGCGGTCAAGGCAACCAATCACATTCAGCAGTGTAGATTTTCCTGCGCCGGAGGGTCCGGTCACGGCGACCCATTCGCCCCGCTTAACGCGCAAATCAACATCTACCAAGGCGTGTACTGCCGGTTCTGTGCCAAATTGGCGGCAAACCTTTTCGAGTTTGAGCACGTATTCTGATTGTTGCGTGTTCATTTTTCGGCTCATTTTTTCTCAAATCCGATGACGACCATTTGCCCGGGCGTGAGTGTGCCGTCCAGAGGTTTAACTTGCACAAACCCGTTGGCGGAGAGTCCCGGTTCGACGGTGACAAACGAGAGTGTGCCATTATTTTCCACCTGCACCCGCGATGTGCCGTCTGCGGCGAGCGAAAGCGCACTCACCGGCACGGCTGTCACTTTCCCACCGGTGGACTGGATAGGGATGGTTAATCGCAACGATGTGCCCACCAAAGATGTTTGTGCCTGGTCAACCAGAATTTCCATGTGAACATGGTAGCCGTCAGCGCCATTCGTTCCCGGTTTGTCGGCGACCATTTTGACGGTTCCCGTGGCTTTTATGCCCAAATCCGGTTCATCAATTGTCACCGGCATACCCGCTTTTACCAACGGCGCTTCGTTTAGCGGTAATGCCGCGTCAATGGTAATTTGGTTGTTGGTAACCGACAAGACAGGCCCGCTGGCGGAATCGCCCAATTTGGCGGTCACATCTTCCACCCGTACAGGCAAGGATGGTATGAAAATAATCTCATCCACCGGCATTTGCACGCCGGTTTGACTACGGGCAATTTCGAGGTCGGCAGTCAAATGAACGGCCAAATCATTCAGTCGTTTTGCGTCCCGTTCGGCGGCTTTTTGGGCATTGAGGGCGCGCTGAACGGCAATTTCGCCCGCCAGTTGCACGGCAGGTTTCGACGCGGCGTCTGCTACAGCGAGATCGTGTGCGGCGTTGGCGCGCGCAGATTCAACTTCTAGCGGCGCCAAAGCAGCCGTGTCATCTGCCGCTTGTTTGTCGCTCAGCGCGGTTGCCAAATCTTTCTCCAATGATTTGATTCGGGCAAGCTGATCGGGTGTTGGGCCAAAGGGGTCGAACCCGGCGGCGGTGTACCATTTTGCCACTGCCGAACCGGTTTGTGCGTCAAAAATGCCGTCAACCGGACCGGGATCAAAACCGAGCCGTTGCAATGCCGCTTCCAACTGACGCACATCCGCACCGGTTGTACCCGGTATCAAATCCCGATA
>JANTHQ010000267.1 GCA_024762375.1 Anaerolineaceae bacterium | reverse complement strand
AATCTATTTTCATTGTTGTGATTTTTCGAAAATGTCATTCCCGCGAAAGCGGGAATCCATAGTTTCGCGCTGTGGATTCCGGACAATTCGCTGCGCGAATTTCCGGAATGACAAAAACTCCGAGCTGAGGTTGTTACAAATTTCTTCCCAAAAACCGCTCCACCGCCGCTGAACCACTCTGCGCCGACAGCGCATCTACCGCGCGGCGATACTCAAAGCGGGTGCGCTGCACAGCCGCCGCCATCGCGTATGCGAATTTCGCCCCGCGCGCCGGTGTATCCAAATGCATGGCTTCGTGCGAAAACGTTGGAATGTGAATTTTGCGGGCAAGCGTTCTGATACCCGGAATATAATAAACAATATCGCGCAACAGATAGAAACTTCCCGTGCGCAGTGCGGGGTGGTTCAGCAGATGCGCTGCCAGCCCGTCAATCTCGGCGGGCGATGTTTTTTCCGGTCCCCCGTGTTCCGCCAACCACAAATCGACATAGTTTGAATGGGCGTAAAAATCTTGCGCCGTGTGACACAGCCGCCCGAACGCATCCCACCGGGTCGATTCATCCTCCGCTGCTGCCAACCGCGCCATTTCGCGGTTGATATATGCCAAACTTTCGGCGATTTTATCGTTATCAAAATGAAGGTACGGCTTGCCGATGAGATTCGCCAGCGAATCTTGCCGGAAATTCGCGGCGATAATTTCGCGCAGTGCCGCCTCGCTGAAAAACTCGCCGAGCGCGGTGCGGGTGATGATTTCGTGATATTCCAATTCCATCGAAA
This sequence comes from Anaerolineaceae bacterium, assembly GCA_024762375.1. GTDB lineage: Bacteria > Chloroflexota > Anaerolineae > 4572-78 > 4572-78 > JANTHQ01. The sequence goes on along the minus strand of JANTHQ010000267.1, from coordinate 3,242 downwards.
CTCTCGTGCTATGTTTTTGGGGGGCGTTTCGGGCGGTACGGCATTTTCATATACCGGTCGCCCTGCGCCAATTCATCGAGCATTTGGTTCAGCCGTTTGGCAACCGTTTGCGGCCGTTTGGCGCGGGTTATCCAGCCGATATAATCGTTTTGCTGGTAGGCGGGCCGCTGACGGTATGCCGCCATCAATCCGCGTTCCGTCAGTGCGTCTGTGATGAAATCGGGCATGGGGTAGCGCGGGCGCGTTAATTTTGAAAATTTATCTTCATCCATAAGCCTATTTTCCTTTCGCCAGCACCCGCCGCAGATACTGCCCGGTGAAACTTTCCGGCGCGCGGGCGACATCTTCCGGCGTGCCGACCGCCACCACCTGCCCGCCGCCGTCGCCCCCTTCGGGTCCCAAATCGATAATCCAATCGGCGGTTTTGATGACATCCAAATTATGTTCAATTACAATCACCGTGTTTCCGGCATCGGTCAGCCGGTGGAGCACGTCGAGCAGTTTTTGAATATCGGCGAAATGCAGTCCGGTGGTCGGCTCATCCAAAATATAGATGGTATCGCCGGTGGAAACGCGGCTCAACTCTTTTGCCAGTTTGACGCGCTGCGCCTCGCCGCCGGAAAGGGTGGTGGCGCTCTGCCCCAACTGGATGTAATCCAACCCGACATCGTGTAGGGTGGTGAGAATCCGTTTGATGCGCGGAATATCGCCGAACACTTCCAGCGCCCGCGCCACATCCAGTTGCAGCACCTCGGCGATATTCAACCCTTTCCATTTGACCTGCAGCGTTTCGGTATTGAACCGTTTGCCGCCGCACACGTCGCATGTCACCCAAACATCGGGTAAAAAGTGCATTTCGATGAGTTTCTGCCCGTACCCGGAACACGTTTCGCAGCGGCCGCCCTTCACGTTAAAACTGAATCGCCCCGGCTTGTACCCGCGCAGTTTCGCTTCCGGCGTTTCGGCGAATAGCGTGCGGATGCTGTCCCACACTTTCACGTATGTGGCGGGATTGCTGCGCGGGGTGCGCCCGATGGGGTCTTGGGTGATGTGGATGACTTTGTTCACCGCGTCCATCCCCTCGATGCGGTCGAATGCGCCGGGGCGAACCTGTGCGCCGTGCAGCGCGCGTGCCAGCGCGGGATAGAGCGTTTCGGTGACCATCGAACTTTTGCCGCTGCCGGAAACGCCCGTCACGCAGGTGAAATTTCCCAGTGGAAACGCGACATCCACATTTTTTAAATTGTTGTGCCGCAAGCCGAACATTTTCAGCCATTTGCCGTTGGTGCGCCGCTCGGCATTGGGCGAACTGACCTGCAATTTGCCCGACAGATATTTTCCGGTCAGCGATTTTCGGCTTTTTTTGATGGCGGCGGGTGTGCCCCGAAAAACAATTTCACCACCGCGAATCCCCGCACCGGGACCGAAATCGACAATCAAATCCGCCGATTCCATCGTTTCTTCATCGTGTTCCACCACGATGACCGTGTTCCCCAAATCGCGCAGATTCAGCAGCGAATCGAGCAGGCGGCGGTTGTCGCGCTGGTGCAAGCCGATGGACGGCTCATCCAGAATGTACATCACCCCCACCAGCCCGGAACCGATTTGCGATGCCAGCCGGATGCGCTGCCCTTCGCCGCCGGATAGCGTCGGCGCGGGGCGGTCGAGCGTGAGATAGTGCAAGCCCACATCGAGCATAAATTTCACGCGGTCGCGGATTTCTTTCAGCACTTCATCGGCGATGGCGCGCGCTTCGCCCGTCAGCGGTTCGATGGGCACGGGACGCGCAATCGGCAAACCGAGGTCGGCGGTGGTGATACCCGTTTTTTCGCCGCGCAGGGCTTCCACCCAATCGAAAGCGTGTTGAATCGACAGCGATGTGACCTGCGTCAGGTTCAGCCCGCCGATGGTCACCGCCAGCGCTTCCGGTCGCAGGCGCGAGCCGCCGCAGGTGGGGCAGGTTTGGCGGCTGAGATATTTGCTGTAATAATCGCGCATACCTTGCGATTTGGTTTCTTTATAGCGCCGTTTCACTTGATTGATGACGCCTTCGAAGGGCCAGTTGCCGGTGAAATTTTCGCTTTCATACCGAAATTTAATATCGGGATTGCCGAACAGAATCAGATGGCGGACATCTTCGGGCAATTCGCGCCATGGGGTATCGAGACTGATTCCGAATCGTTTTGCGATTTGGGTGGCAATCTGATAGCCCCAGCTATCGGGTTTTTTGCGCATTTCGCCCCACGGAATCACCCCGCCATCGTGGATGGATTTTTCGGGGATGAAAAAAAGTTCCGGGTCGAATGCCACTTTTTCGCCCAGCCCGGTGCATTCGGGGCACATCCCCAGCGGCGAGTTGAAACTGAACATCTGCGGTGTCAGTTCAGGAAAACTGAGTTGGCAGTGCGGGCAGGCGTTTTGCTCTGAAAAAAGGAGTTCGCGGTCGTCCACCACATCTACCAGCACCATGCCGTCGCCCCAGCGGAGTGCGGTTTCCACCGAATCGTTGAGGCGGGTTTCAAACTCGGCGCGGTCGCCGTTGCTGCCATTGGGAACGACCAGCCGGTCAATTACCAGTTCGATATCGTGTTTTTTGTTTTTCGCCAATTTAAAACGCTGGTCGAGCTCGGTGGTCACGCCGTCGATGCGGGCGCGGGCGAACCCATCGGCGCGGGCTTGGGCAAACGTGTCTTCAAATGTGCCCTTTCGCCCGCGTGCGAGCGGCGCCATCAGTTGAATGCGTTTGTCGGCGGGCAGCGCGGCAATTTGTGCCACAATTTCCTGTGCCGATTGCCGCTTCACTTCGCGCCCGCAGTTGGGGCAGTGCGGCGTGCCCGCGCGGGCAAACAGCACCCGCAGATAATCGTAAACTTCGGTCACCGTGCCGACGGTGGAACGCGGGTTTTTGCTGACCGCTTTTTGCTCGATGGCGATAGCGGGACTCAACCCACCGATATAATCTACCTTCGGTTTTTCCATCTGCCCCAAAAACTGGCGAGCATACGCCGACAGCGATTCCACATATCGGCGCTGCCCTTCGGCGTACAGCGTGTCAAACGCCAGCGAACTTTTGCCGCTGCCGGACACGCCTGTAAAAACGATGAATTTATCGCGGGGGATGGTGAGATCAACACTTTTTAAATTATGTTCTTTCGCACCTTTAATGGTGATATGTTTTAATGCCATAGGGGAATTGTTCCGTAAATCCTATCGTGTATTTTGTGCGCGGGGATTCTACCACA
>JANTHQ010000266.1 GCA_024762375.1 Anaerolineaceae bacterium | reverse complement strand
TCACGCCGGAAACCACCGTCACCGGCAACGGGGCAGATTTCCAGTACGGGTCATCGGTGGCAGGCGACGCCACCAGCGCATATCCACCCGCAGGCAACCCACCGATGGCAAACGCGCCGCCGGGGGCATCCACCGATTGAATCACCGTGCGGCTGCCGACAAACACGGCCACCGTCGCCGTGACGGGGGTCGAACCATCGGGCGCGAAAACCGTGCCTTCAATTTGCGGGCGGGTCAGATTCAGCGTGATGCCGCTCACCGCGCCCCCCAGCACCGAAACCGGCACCGGTTCAGACTGCGTCAGCCCCGATGACACCGGCGGCACGGCTTTCAGCACATACAACCCGTTGGGCACGGGCCCGATGCTGAACGAACCATCATTCACATCGGCGTGCCCCTGCCCCACCAACGTGTCCGAACCGGCGGCAAACAGTTTCACCACCATGTTGTTCGGCAACGGGTAACCGTCCGGTGATGTCACCGTGCCGCTGATGGCACCGCTGGCAGTCATCGCCAGTGCCAGTGTGCTGCCGACAATCGTCAGCACCAGCACGCCGAAAATCACCAGCGCCATTCGTTTGAGTTTTTCAGTTCGATTAAACATACATACCTCCTTCAATAAAATTTGATGGACATCCTTTCACAGTGAACATCTTCTCATAAAAATATTGACAATGTATTGCGAAAATGTAAAAAATGCGGCGAAAATGTAAAAAATTGACGGGTCGCATCACTCACGATACAATCTCCGTATGGAGAAAATAAATTTACTGGATCTTTCAAAAAACGAATTGATTGCCCTGCTGGCAGAACACGGTCAGCAAAAATTCCGCGCCAAACAAATTTGGCAGTGGCTCTACCGGCAATACGTTACCGACATTTCTGAGATGGCGAATCTGTCGAAATCGCTACGCGCAAAATTATCAGAAATGGCAACCATCCGCCAACCATCTCCCGTGGCAGCGATGGAGTCCAGCGATGGCAATACATTCAAGACGTTGTTTCAATTTGGGGATAATGAAGAAATCGAAGTGGTGCTGATGAAATATGACAAACGGCGAACCCTGTGCATCAGCACGCAGGCGGGATGTGCGATGGGCTGTCCGTTTTGCGCCACCGGGCAGATGGGCTTTCGGCGCAATCTCTCGGCAGGAGAAATTGTCGCACAAGTATTATACTACGCCCGAATGTTACGTTCAACCGACGAAAAGGTGACGAATATTGTTTTTATGGGGATGGGAGAACCACTGGCAAACTACGCCGAAACGTGGAAAGCCATACGTTTACTCAACGATGCGGAGGGATTTGGTTTGGGGGCGCGCCATATGACGCTTTCGACGGTGGGGCTGGTTCCCGCCATTCGGAAGATGAGCCGCGAACCGGAGCAGGTCGGGCTGGCGGTATCGCTGCACGCGCCGACCGATGCCCTGCGGGATGAACTGGTTCCGGTCAACCGGCGTTATCCGCTGGCAATGCTGATGGACACCGTGCGCGAGTATATTGAAACCACCCATCGGCGGGTGACATTTGAATACGCGCTGATGGATGGCACAAACGATAGCAACCGGCAAGCCGACCAACTCGCCGCGCTGCTGAAAGGCGTGCTGTGTCACGTGAATCTCATTCCGCTGAACCCGACCCCGGACAGCCCGTATGGCGGTTCGCCCGCCGAGCGGGTGTACGCCTTCCGCGACCGGCTGCAAGCGGCCGGTATTCCCACCACCGTGCGCATTCGGCGGGGTATTGATATTCAAGCCGGATGCGGGCAATTGCGCGCAAAGGTTCACGCAAGTGCGCCAATGACTGAATTTTCGGTGGAACCGTAACTATCGCTGCCAGCCATCAATCTCACTCACGCGCCGAGCCGGGTTTCCCGCCACCAGCGAATACGGTGGCACGCTTCGGCGCAGTACAGACCCCGCCCCGATAACAGAGTGATGCCCGATGGTAACCCCTTTCCCGATTAAACAATGGCTGCCAATCCACACATCATCTTCAATGATAACCGGTGCGTGATTGACCGGGGCACGCCCATTGGCCAAAAATATCTGATGGAAGTCTGTATCACTGATATCGCAATCCCACGAAATGGAGCATCGTGCACCAATGTGTACTTTATGCGACACATTGATGATTGTCCGGTCACCAATTTCCGTGCCCTCGCCGATGAATAACTCCGCCTCTGAACCGTTGGCGGCACTCACCGCAATTTTGCAGTCGGAATGAATGACACAGACACCCCCCGCAGATATGTGCCCGTTATGGCGGCATATTTTCACGCGCCTGCCCAACAGCACCAGATGTGGCGTAGCGAACGCATAATAACGCAGCACCCCGCGAATCAACGCCGCGATATATTCGCTTTTCTGACGGCGCGGGCGGACACGGAACTTTTGCCACAGGGCTTTCAGTGCATATTCTGAGGCGCTCATTGTCTGTACTCCAAAATTTAATTTTGTTGTGAAATGTCGGTGTGTGGCCAGTTGTTTTATTATACTCGAAAAATGCTTTTTCTGCCACTTTTCTAACTTTTGCGCTCGTGTCACAAAAAAAGGTGCGGTCACCCCGCACCTTCTCGCATCCGTCACGTTTATCGCGTCAATGAATACAGGCTGATAATCCGGTATCAATACCGGCAATATGATTGACCAGCCAGTCGCCGAGTTCCTTCTGGACTTTCACTACCAGTTCAGCCGTCGGGCCGGTGCGCCGAAATTCTTCCCAGAAAGCATCAAAGGTGTCCACAAAAACATCGTGAGCATCTTTATTTGCGGCCGCCACCGGGCACTGGTATTTTTCCATACATTCTTCTTCATACCCGAAATGCATATTTACATATTCTGCCATATCCGTTAACAGATCTTCGATATAGTCCTTGCCTTTACCGGCCGCCATCGCCTGCATCAGATTGTTCACTGCACTAATGAGCGTTTTATGGTGTTCATCCACCGTTGGGTCGCCTGTAGAGAGTGCTTCCGTCCAAACATATTGATTACCACGTTTGAAGTCGATTTTCTTTGCTTTTTTCACCCCAGTGGAAACCGTTGCGGCAGAACCGTTTCGCTTTTGTGGCACAGATACATACGCCTGCACAGGCTTCGCGCTCGGTTTCGGCGGCGAAACCGGTGTTTTGGCAACCGAACGGGGACGGGGCGGCCGTGGGGTGGCGTTTTTTGCCGGCGCACGTTTGCTTGAAACAGTTGTTGTATCGGTAGCCGATGCATCTTCAGCCAACTTAAATTGACTGACGGCTTCATCCAGCGATTGCACCATCTGCTGCAATAATTGGGCGTGCCCGGCAACTTCATCCATTTCCGCGCTCATTTCCTGCGTCGCTGCACTGATATCTTGTGACATATCTTGGTTTTCGAGACTGACACGGGCAACTGTTTGAATCGATTTCATTACTTCATCCGAACTGGCTGCCATTTCTTCCGTTGATGCCGAATTTTCTTCGATAACGGCTGAAACGGTCTCCATCGCCTCGACGAGTTCATTGGCGGCAGTGTTCATTTGGCTGGCAGCCATCGCAATTTTTTCCATCTGCTCATTGACCGACTCGGCACTGGAAAGAATCTCATTCAGCGCCTCCCCGGCTTGGTCGGCTTCTGCAGCGCCTTCCGATACGGCGAGTGAACCCTCCTCCATTGCGGCGACAGCATCAACAACCGTATACTGAATGCCCTGGATGAGCGTACTGATTTCGCCGGCAGCTTCTGCGGATTTTTCTGCCAGTTTTCGCACTTCGTCGGCAACCACCGCGAAACCTTTGCCGTGTTCCCCCGCACGGGCGGCTTCAATAGCGGCATTCAGCGCCAGTAAATTTGTTTGCGAAGCAATATCGTCAATTGTTTCCACAATGGCGCCAATCTGTTTCGAGCGATCACCCATTTCTTGGATGCGGTGCGATAGTTGGTCCACAGTGGATTTTATATTGTGCATTCCGGTGACCACCCGTTGGATGGTTTCTGCGCCGGAGCGGGCCGCATCGGCAGATGCCGCCGATGCCTTCGCCCCCTCTCT
>JANTHQ010000265.1 GCA_024762375.1 Anaerolineaceae bacterium | reverse complement strand
CCCACTTTCAACTGCGAAACCGAAACCTCTTCGGTGGAGCCGTCGGGTTTCAGACGTTCTGCCGTGTCGGGCATCAATTTTGCCAGTTCGTTCAGCGCACCCGAAGCCTGCCGCACACTGCGCATTTCCAGCCAGTGCCCCAGCAGCATCACATCAATCAGCGTGACCAGTTCCCAGAAAAAGCCGATACCGAGTTCGACAAAAAGGGTAGCGAGACTGTAAATGAATGCCACACTGATTGCCAGCGAAATGAGGGTCATCATACCCGGCTGGCGATTTTTAATTTCCGGAACCGCCATTTTCAGGAAGGGCAATCCACCGTAAAAGAAGACGATGACCGCAAAAAGCGGCGTTACCCACTGACTGCCGGGAAAGGTCGGCGCGGTGAAATTAAGCCAACCCTGAATGGTGGGGCTGTATGCCAGCACCGGAATAGAGATGAGCAGCGACACCCAAAACCGGTTGCGAAACATAATTTCGTGACCGGTGTGGTCGGTGTGGGCGTGCCCATCGTGCCCGCCGGCATGGTCGCCGCCGTACCGGTGCTCGGCGTGATTGTGCTCGGCGTGTCGGTGTTCCGGCGATGTGTGCTTGTGTTCTTTCCTGTGTTCCATAACGCTTACTTCTTTCCGGCGAAATTATTCGCCAATCGTCCCTTGTTGGGCGTTTCGCTGCTGGAGTGTCCACCACTGCTTTACATACGCAATGACAGCATCCACTTCTTCGGGAGTGAAATTTGCACCCACCGGCGGCATTTGTTGCCCACCGGTGCGAATCAACCCGATAATTTGTGTATCGGAGTGATGCCATGCGTGCTCGGTTCCGTCCAGTGCGGGGGCATCGAGTTGAATGTGCCCTTCGCCGCGTTCGCCGTGGCAGGCGGCACAATTTTCCTGATACACCGTTTCACCGAGTCTCAACGTTAATTCGGTATCGGCAGCGGACGGCTTTTGCCGGTTACTGTTCACCAGCAGTGCGCCACCGCCGATGAAAACGACGGCTACGGCAATAATGACCGGAATGAACCAGTTCGGTTTGGATGCTTGTTTTTTCTTTTTGCGGACAGGTTTTCTGCGGCTCATATTTTCCCTCTATGGCAGTAATTTGGTTGCAACTGAAAACAGTATAACGGTTCAATATAACGGCTATTTGGCGATTGTATGAAGATTGTGTGAAGATTTGCCACAAAAAACCGGCTTCTCGCGGGATGAGAAGCCGGTTTGAAATATGCTCAGCCTTGGGGAGACCCTATAATTTATTCGTTAGGGTCGTAAGGCATCATCCCGTTGGGGATGAAATTGAAATCGACGCCGGGGGTTACATAATGTGCCAATTCCGGGTGAGGGCCACCGTCAAAGAAAAAACTGGTGCGAGCAGTGTGTTTGAGCCACACAACTTTTGTAGGATGTTTCTTTCCGGTTTCAACATTTACCAGTTCATGATAGTGTACAAAACCCATTTCGGCATACGCTGCCGCTTTTTCCGGCGACCATGTGTCGATGATTCCGTTGACTTTGAAGAGCAATTCGCCATCCGGTGCATCAGATGTCCACCACGATGGTGCGCCAAATGGTCCGGTATTTACATGTTTCCCAATTACCCGGTCGGGACCTGTTTGAATCCACGAGTGTCCGGGGATGTCGGTTGCCCCGTTGGGGCCGTCAGGGGCGCCCGCCATAAAATAATCCACGCCATCAACAACGATGACCGGGGCATGCACAAAACCTTTCGCTGCCACCGGCGTGATGATTAAAGCCGCCAAAGCGACCATTGCCAAAATTACAATTACATTTCGTTTCGACCATACTTTAAATTTCAACATATTCTCCTTTCGTAACCAAAATTAGAAAAACGTGGGAATGTTACCCGCGCTGAGCATCAAAGGTATTGCGGGGGGGGAATGTACAATTTCTACAAATGAAATAGTGTTAATTATTGTAACGCAGAAATATGACAGAAGTATGTCATTTCTATGAAGATTTGATGAAGAATATGTGAAAATCTCACTATCGGTTTTGGTGAGTTTCCGGTATTCAATTTTTTGATGTATCACGCATATACAGAACCTACGCGTTCATACCGGCATCGTGCCGAAAAAATCCCCATACTACCAGTGAGACGGTTCCTATCGGTTTACGAGCGTACCGCCCGTTTTTTGCCAGGCATTCATCCCGCCGGAAATATCAATGATGTTGGTGTATCCCAAACCGACCAACGTTTTCGATGCCGCTTCGCTCATACTGCCACTGCGACAATAAACCACCACCGGCGCATTTTTGTCGGCGGGCAGTTTGTCCAAATTGTTTTGAATGTCATTAAATGGAACCAGTGCATCGGTTTGCGGAATTTCGCCCGCGTATGGAATGTGCACATTCACCAGCGTGAAGTTTTTCCCTTCCAGCGCCGATGCCAACTGCTCGGCAGAGGCTTGCCGGTAGCCCTGATTGTTTTTCGGCAGGCTCAACAAATCGGCGGTGCCGGTGGCGGTTTTCTCTGCGGCAGGCGCGACACCGGTCGCACACGCCACACTGATGATTGCGGTCAAGGTTAAAAGTACCATAACTGAAAAAATACGCTTGTTCATTTTTGTTTTTCCTTTCAATATTTTCACGTGTTGTGGCGAGGTAGCCCCCGCCACATCCACCAAACGGGATGGTAGCCCGTGCTATTGTGTCAGCGCATCTGCCACTCGGTGTAACCGTGCGGCAACTTCGGCAGCAAGCGGCGCAAGTTGGTGATTGTCCGCCACATCCAGTATCACCAACGGGTCGGCGATGGAAATGGTCGAAGCCGTTTCGCCGTCTTCATATACCACAATGTGACACGGCAGCAGTAACCCGACTTCCTGCTCGATTTGGAGCGCCTGATGCGCCAGTGGCGGATTGCACGCGCCCAAAATGGTGTATCGCTGAAATTCGACACCTAATTTTTCTTTGAGCACGGCTTTCATATCAATGCTGGTTAAAATGCCGAACCCTTCGGTTTTTAGAACGGCGGTCAACTTCTCAATTGCTTCATCAAACGGTAATGCTACTTCTACTACTGAACTATATGAACTCATTTCGTCTCCTGTTTTGGAATTTATCTGCGGAAATCCATGACATCTGCGTTATTTGTGTTTTTCCTTCCCGATTTCACCCTTCGATACGCCTTGCGGGCTACTCAGGGTGAAATCGGGGAAGTGACCGTTCCGGTTACTGATAGTTTATTCTTCACTCATTCCGATGAAATCGCCGTGCCACGTGTGCAGCAGCACCTGTCGGGTGTAGCCGTTCACGCTGAGCATTCCGGCGGTTTTGCCATCGCGCAGCACGTGGATGGTATAGTACCCGTAAAAGGGGTCGGCGACATCTTCTACCGTCAAACTACCGGGCACATAATTATCCAGATATGCTTGCGCGATTTTCACGGCATCTGCCGCGCTGACCGGCATATCGGCGGTAACATCTGCCGGGGCGAATGTCCCGTCATCCATCATCGAGCCGTTGTCAAAACCGCCCATCATCCCGGCGAACCCACTGCCGCCCATCATTCCGCCGAAACCGCCCATCATCCCGTATTTTCGGTTCCACATCATATTTGGACCCGGTTCAGGGGAAATCGAGCCGGTCACGGGGTCAATCAGCACTTCCATCGCACCGATACCGCTATCTTTCTCGACAATTTCGGCATAGGCGTGATTATCGAATACCATCACTTCACCCATTTTCAGATTATCATCATTCAAGCCGGCGATGTATGTTTCCACGGCGGTGACGGCATCATCCGCCGCGATGGGATCGGGTTTGAACAGACCGCTCAAAAAGCCGCCCATCATCCCGCCGAAACCACCGTTACCCATCATCGAGCCACCCATCATTCCGCCGAAACCACCGTTACCCATCATCGAGCCACCCATCATTCCGCCATAGCCATACGGCATCGTTCCGGTAAAGGCAGACCCGTACCCCATGTTGCCATATCCGCCGTTACCCATCATGCTGCCATACCCATAACCGGGGGTGCGGTTGCCCGAATTTCCACCCATCATACCGGG
>JANTHQ010000264.1 GCA_024762375.1 Anaerolineaceae bacterium | reverse complement strand
GCCGCCGAATTTGCCGACGCGACCCAATGGCGACCGGGGCAAATCATCGAAGAGCGCGGCACGCTGACCATCCCCGCCGACATGCCGCCCGGCGATTATACCCTGCAAATCGGTTTTTATACCCGCGCCGTACCGCAGGGCGAACTGACTTTCCCCACCCCCAACATGCCGCTCGATGCGCCATTGCAGACCATCACCGTCCGACCTGCGGAAATATCGGCGGCGGAAACGGGCGATGCGCTGGCGGAATTGCAATTGCTCACCCCCGCGCCGGAATTCAGCATCCGGTCGGATGCGCTCAATTTCGATTTGCGCTGGCTGGCAACCCACCCGACCGTACACCGCTATCAAGCCGAATTTTCGCTGTTGGATGATGGCGGTTCACCGCGGTGGATATGGGCTGCCCGTGCGCTGATTCCGTTTTTGCCCACCGATGCATGGCAAGCCGAAATCCCGCTCCGCTCGCAGTGGCATCTGCCGCTGACCGACCCGCGCACCCCCGGCGGCGATTTTCAATTGCAGTTGCGCTTGCGGGATGAAACGGGCGCAATCGCCGCCGAAAAATCGCTGGGTGCGGTGACACTGCCGGGGCGGGTGCGAACGTTCGCCGCCCCGCAGCCGCAATCGCCGTTGAACGCATCGCTGGGGGGTACCATCGCTCTGCTGGGGGCGGATGGCGTTTCGGCAGAATTGATTCCCGGTTCGGAATTGCCCGTCACGCTGTACTGGCAGGCTATCGCGCCGGTGGAAAAAAATTTCACCGTTTTTGTGCAACTGCTCGCCCCCGATGGCGCGGTCATCGCCCAGCACGATGCTCCGCCGCTGAACGGTGATGCTCCCACCGGCACATGGACGCCCGGCGAAATTCTCGCCGATGTGCATCCCCTGCGCCTGCCCGAAAAATTGCCTGCGGGCGAATACCGGCTCATCACCGGCATGTATCTCCCGGAAACGGGCGAGCGGCTGCCGGTGGTGCAAAACGGCGCGCAAACCGATTTTGCAGTGGTGGCGATATGGAATCAACCATGAAAACTGAATCGCCGGTTGCAAATCTCAAATATCCGATGTGGGTTCTGCTGGCGATAATTTTGGCGGTGGCGGGCTGGCTGCGCTGGCAATTCATTCAAACGGTCAACCCGTATCCCGATGAATTTGTTACCCTGCTGGCAATGGATATGATTCGGCAGAAGGGTGTGCCGATTCTGCCATCGGGGCTTTTTTATGACCACGGGTTGCTCTATTCATATCTCGCGGCGGGTGCATCGGTTTTGGGCGATGCGCTGCTGTGGGGGCGACTGACCAGTTGGCTGTTCGGTATGGTAACGATTGCGCTGGCATATTTTGTCGGCAGGCGATGGTTTTCGCCGCTGGCGGGCGTGCTGGCGGCGGCGGGACTGGCATTCGCGCCGAGTGCCATTCAGTGGAGCGGACGGGTGCGCATGTATGCGCTGCTGCAATTGCTGGTGCTGCTGGCACTGTGGTGGATGGGCAACGGGCTTTTTCGGCGGCGGGTACGGTCGGCGTGGCTGGCGGTTGGCGCATATTTTGCCGCCCTGCTGACCCAATTTGCGGCTGTGGCTCTGCTGCCCGGACTCGCGCTCGCGGAAGTGGCGGAAATGACTCGCCAAAAACGGCGCTGGCACGCCGACCCGCAATTTTGGCTGCGAACGGTCGCAGTCGGCGGGGCGGTGCTGGTGGCATTTTTGGTGAAACGCGCCGGGCAGCCGAAAGGCGTCGCGCCGTTGGCACAGACCAACCCCGTCAGCGGGGTGTGGCAGGTGGTGCAAATTTACGCCGATTTTTCGCCGGATGTGGCGGGCAGTTGGGCGGCGCTGTCGCCGTTTTTTACCCGCCCCCCGATGATGCTGTTCAGCATTTTTGCGCTGGTAGCAGTCATTTTCGCAGTGTGGGCACTGGCTTCCGGGCGAAAATTGCCTGCCGTGCCTGTCATCAATTTTCTGGCGATAATCTTGCTGGTGACCACCGTCATCATGCTATTCTTTGTCGCCCCCGACCGCCGCGACGACAAATATCTGTTCATGCTGCTCCCCGCGCTGACACTGCTCGGTGGGGCGGGCGCATCGCTGCTGTGGGAACGGCTGGCGGGGCGATTCGGCGGGGCGGTGTGGGCGCAAGCGGTGCTGGCGATTGTGCTGGTTGGCGGCATCGGTGGGTATTCGCGTAGCGAAATCAATCATCTGCTGGCAGATGTCGGCGAGGATTACCGCACCGCTTTCAGTTATGTGAAAAATCACTGGCAGGATGGCGATGCGGTGCTCACCGGCACACCTGCGGCGGCATACTATTATCTGGGGCGAAATGACTATTATGCCGTGCAAGCGGGCGGCATTTACGATTACCGCATTCTCACCACCGCCGACGGGCGGCAGGTGGAACGCTGGCTCGGTTCGCCATGGGTCAATTCGGCGGAAGCTTTGAACGCGATATTCCACCGCCAGCGGGTGTGGCTGGTGCTGGAACGCTGGGGATTGCTCATTCAATACTATCAGCCGCTTTTTATGCAAAATATTTTGGCGCAGACCGAATTTGTGCGGGAAGATAACGGCGTTATTGTGCTGAAATCGCTGCCGGATGCGCGGCTGCTGCGCCCGAACCCCGCCGTTCCCGCCGATGCGCTGCTGGTCGGCACGGAAGGGGACAGCGGGCAACTGAAATTGCTCGGGTACACGCTGGAAGGTTCGCGGTTGACGCTGTATTGGCAGGCACAATCGCCGCTGGCATTCGATTACACCGTTTTTGTGAATGTGCAAACCCCCACCGGCGAGACGGTCACACAGGTTGACCATCGCCCGCTGGGAAGCGTTTTTCCCACCAGCCTGTGGCATCCCGGCGAAACTGTCCGCGAAACGAGTATGCTGTCGCTGCCGCCGGGCGAGTATCGTCTGCGGGTGGGCATGTATCGGCTGGAAACGGGCGAGCGGCTGTGGGTTCCTGACGATGCGACCATGCAGAATATGGTTGATTTGGGGGATGTGGAAATTATCCAATGAACAATACCCAATTGCCAATCTCCAATAACCGATACCCGATGGTGGTGCTGTGGCTGGTCATCATCATTTTTGCCGTGCTCTTTTCCGCGCTGGTACTGAACCGGCATGCCGCGTTTGAAACCAACGGTTTCGATTTGGGGAATGTCAATCAAGCCGTTTGGAATTCGGCGCACGGGCGGTTGCTGGCGTTTACCAACATGTCGCCGCTGGACAACCGGCTGGCGCTGCACGTCGAGCCGATTTTGCTGCTGCTGGTTCCGTTTTATTGGCTGGGATGGGGCAGCCCGCAATTGCTGCTGGTGGTGCAGTCGGTGGTCGTTTCGCTGGGGGCGCTACCACTCTTTCTCATCGCCCGCCCGAAAATCGGTGCGTGGGGTGCGCTGGCGGTAGCGACGGCATATCTGCTCTATCCCGCGCTGGAAGCCGCCGAAATGTTCGATTTTCACGCCGTTGCGCTTGCGCCCACATTTTTGCTGGCAGGCTATTTTTGGCTGGAAAAAGGGCTATTCACAGATGACCGCCGAGCCGACAGCTATCGGCTGGCAGCCATCAGCTTTTTGCTTGCGCTCGCATGCAAAGAAGACATCGGGCTGGTGGTGGCGATGCTGGGGCTGGTGGTGGCACTGAAATATCGTCACCGGAAACCTGCCGCCGCACTTTTTTTCGGCGGGCTGGCATGGTCGCTGGTGGCGATTCTGCTGGTGCAGCCGCTGTTCGCCGCCGGGGGGAACATTCAGAGCGGGCGGTATGCATGGCTGGCATCCGCGCTGACCCAACCGAGCTTGCTGTGGGAACATTTCCGCGCGGTGAACCTGCCGCGCTATTTTTGGCAATTGCTGGCGTCCACCGGCGGGCTGGCGCTGCTTTCGCCGCTGATGCTGCTGCCCATCCTGCCGGAGTTGGCAATCAACCTGCTCAGCGCACACGGTTTTCAGTGGCGGGTGGAAGAATTTCACTACGCCGCACCAATGGCGCCGTTTGTGTTTCTCGCGGCACTCGAAACAATCCAAAATGCAAAATACAAAATGCAA
>JANTHQ010000263.1 GCA_024762375.1 Anaerolineaceae bacterium | reverse complement strand
CTGACAATTGAGGTAGGCTTATGACCACGACACTGTTTGGCAGTTTAAATACCGCATTTCGTGCCCTGCAAACGATGCAGATGGCCATTCAAACCACCGGGCACAATACCGCCAATGCTGCCACGCCCGGTTATTCTCGGCAGCGTGTGCTTTTTTCTGCCAGCACGCCGTACACCATTCCCACCCACTACCGCGACATGGCCGCGGGGCAGGTTGGCACGGGTGTTACCGCCAGCGCCATTCGCCGTTACCGCTCTGAATTTCTGGATGGACAGATTCGGCAGCAAACGTGGAGTTTGAAGGGCTGGGAAACTCGACACGACACGCTTCAGCAGGTGGAAGTCGTTTTGAATGAACCGTCCGACACCGGTATCAGCGCCCATTTGGGAAATTTCTTTTCGGCATGGCAGGATTTGGCGGCGACGCCCGACAGCATGGCGGCGCGGGCGTATGTCGCCGAGACGGCCGCCGAATTTTCCGGCACGCTGCGGCAATCGTACCAGCAGTTGGATGCACTCCGCTCGGATTTGAATGACCGGGTGGAGATGCAGGTGACGAAAATAAACGATTTGGCGCATCGGGTGGCAGATTTGAATGAATCTATCGCCCATGTGGAAAGTTTGGGTCAGCAACCCAACGATTTGCGCGATGAACGGGATGCGGTATTGAAAGAATTGTCGGGGATGCTGAATGTGACCATCGGCGAAACCGATTCCGGTTCATACTGGGTGAGCACCGGCGGGCGAATGCTGGTGGGCGACCGAACCGTGCACGAAATGGCGGTGGAAAAAGATACCGCCAACGATTTGCTGTATAAAGTGACGTGGGCCGACACCGGCGAAACGGTCACGGTGAAAGGCCAGCCGCTGGATAGCAATTTGACGGCGGCGGGCGAAAAAGTGCTGGAAGGCGAACTCGGCGGGACGTTTGTGGCACGCGATTTGATTATCAACCAAAAGATGAGCCAGCTCGATGATATGGCAAACGCGGTGATGAGCGCGGTGAACAGCACCCATCAAACGGGCTATGATGTTTATGGCAACGCCACCGCCGGGCAGGATTTTTTCATCGGCACCGGCGCACGTGATATTGAAGTGAGTGCGTTCATTTCCGGCGATTACGGGCACATCGCCACGGCGGGCGCGCCGAATGCCCCCGGCGATGGTTCGGTGGCGCTGGCGATTTACCAACTGTCCGATGCGCCGCTGATGAATGGCGGCACAACCAAAGTCGGCGATTATTACCGCGCGTTGATTGGTGAACTGGGGCAGGATGCTCAGCAAGCCGACATTATGACCCAAAACCATCAATTGTTGGTGGATCATCTGGAAAATCGCCAGCAGCAAATTGCCGGTGTGTCGCTGGATGAAGAGTCGGTGCATCTGCTGGAATACCAGCGCACTTATCAGGCCGCGGCACGGGTGATGACCACCGTGGATGAGATGCTGGATAAAGTCATCAACGGGATGGGACTGATTGGACGATAATTTGAGCGGATACACGGAGTAACATTATGCGCATCACACAAAATATGCTGCACAAAATGGCAGTGGACGGCATGCAAACCAATTTGTTGCGACTTTCGAATACCCAGCGGCAAGCGGTGACGGGTAAACGGGTGAGCCGCCCGCAGGATGACCCGTTTGCAGTGGAGCAGTCGCTCGGTTTCCGCCAGCGCATCAAAGCAGGCGATTCGATTTTGCGGAATGTGGCGCTCAGTCAAGATTGGCTCAACGCCACCGACAAAGCGCTTGGCGATATGGCAAATGTGCTGACGCGGGCGCAATCGCTGGCATTGCAGGGCGCGAACGATACCCTCGGTGCGGATGAACGTGCATCGCTGGCGACGGAGGTGGACGGTTTGCTGGAACAGGCGGTGGCAATCGGCAACGCCCGCCACGGCGACCACTATCTTTTCGCCGGATTTCAAATCAATACCCGACCGTTTTCGGAAGTGAAAACCGGCGGCGAAACGACCTCTGTCACCTATAATGGCGACCATGGCGCAATGCTCCGCGAAGCCGAGCAGGGCATCAACATCACCATCAACACCCAGGGCGACCCGCTGCTCAGCGATGTGTTCAGTAAACTGATTGAACTGCGCGATAATTTGAAAGCATCACCGTTTTCCACCGATGATGTGAGCAGTGTCGGGGCGGATTTGAAAAATCAGATGAACCAGATTCTTGACCAGCAAGCAGTTATCGGTACAAAGATGCGGCGATTGCAGACCACTGCCGAGCGCGTGCAGGATGGTCAAACCGGGTTGAAATCGCTGTTATCCAACGCCGAAGATGCCGACATGGCACAGGTGGTTTCGGATTTGCAGCAGCAGGAATTTGTGTACCGTACCGCGCTGGCTGTCAACGCGAAAGTGATTAACGTGTCGCTGCTCGATTATCTGCGCTAAAAGTGATACCGGCTGGAAAACCAGCCCGGTTGATGGCGGCGATGGCTGCGGTTGCCACGTGCGGGGACTCCAAATTGTGCTGGGCGTCCCCTTTTTTGTGAAAATTTTACGCTTTCTTTACCTGACCTTCACTCGAAGTTTATGCAAAAAAATTGCCGGTTGTGATAGAGTGTATGTGCAATACTGGCGTGGTGACTTTAGCAGAAGAAAAGGTGCATTATGACCAACGAACCTGATTTAAGCCAATTACTGGGCGATGAAAGTCCCCCCATCCATTTTCCGAATGGGTTGATTGGTTTGGAAGACTGGCAAGATTTTATCCTCATTTCTCATCCCGAAGCGGGAGATTTGCGATTGCTGCAATCGCTGCAGGATGACCGAATGTCGCTGATATTGATGGATCCGCGGCAGATAAATCCCAACTATAAATTGACGCTCACCGAGCCGGACGCACAAACGCTCGGTTACAGCGGCGATTATCGCCAACCCATGCCCGACGGTTTGGATGTGTACTGCATCCTTTCTGTGCAGGATGACCCGTTTATCGTCACCCTGAATATGTTGGGGCCCATCATCATCAATTGGGAAACCCAACTCGGCAAACAGGTTGTGCAGGCAAATTCCAACTATAACCCCCGCTATCCCATCGCCGGGGCAGAAGCCGACCAAGGGGGTGAATGATGCTTGTTTTAGGGCGAAAGGTTAACGAAAGCATCATCATCGCCGATAATGTGGTGGTGACTGTGCTGGCAGTCGATGGCGAACGGGTGAAAATCGGCATTGACGCGCCGTCTGATATTTCGATTTTGCGCCAGGAATTGTACGATGCCGTAAAAGAAGAAAACTTGCGGGCTATGAAAGCCGCACAGAAACGGGGCGATGCCATGCTGTCATCGCTACAGGTATTGCTGGAGAAGCAGAAAAAATCGGGGAAATGAACAAACGGAATTTTTGGTGGCCAATCAGTATTTTCGGGTTCATAATTTTGTTGCTGCTGGGCAGCGCGGGATGCACGTTTGTGGTTGTTCCGCCCAGCCGCGCGGCGACTCTGACTGCGCGGGCGGTGGAAGCCACGCAGACACCGGATGTCGGTGCGAAAGATGAAACCGTTGCTGACAAAACCAAAAGCGACGGGGTGAAAGAAAAACCGACGCTGGAAAATCCCACGGTGGTTGTTTTAAAACCGACGGTTATCACCGACACACCGACCATCACCCCCACCGATACGGCAACGGTGGCGGCAACCGATACCGCGGTTGTGCCATCTGCCACGGTTGCACCCGTGCCCACACCCACGCCGACGCCGGTGGTTTTCAGTTATGTGGTACAATCCGGCGACACGCTGACAGCCATCGCAGCCAAATTTGGCACGTTCCCGCATATTTTGGCGGATTTTAACCATTTGCCGAACCCGAATTACATTGTTACGGGGCAGATTCTGCAAATTCCGGTGAGCAGTGATGCATCGCTGCCTGACCCTGCCACACCCACCGCCACATTCACACCCGCACCGACGCCGACTTTCACAGCCACACCGACTGTCACCCCGACGGCGACGGCAACGCCCACCGCGACACCGGTTCCAACCGAAACACCGACACCTGCGCCCACAGCGACACCGTATCCAACCAACACGC
>JANTHQ010000262.1 GCA_024762375.1 Anaerolineaceae bacterium | reverse complement strand
CATTTGGATGGGACGAAAAATGTTCTCCGCGCCGTGGGTTGGCATTTTTGCCGGATTGCTGCTGGCGTTGAACGTCGATTCGGTGGAATGGGGCGGACGCGCGCGGATGATAACGCTGGCGCAATGGCTGGCATTGGTCACGATTGCCTTGATATGGCTGGGCGTCACGCGGCCATTGGTGCGCTATCGGTTGGCAGCGGCATTTTCTGCCGGATTGACCCTGCTCACCCATTTTTCAACCGTTGTGCTTTTGCCGGCATGGTTCGCTGCGGTGGGCGTGCTGTGGTGGGTCAAAGCCATTTCCATCAACCGAAAAACCATCCGTGATGGTGTGCTTCTGGCGTTGCTCAGCGGGTTGGCGTTGGTGTCCGGCGCATTTTTTCAGCCGCCACCGACCGTCGAATTTCAGTCATCCGGTGCCGGGCTGGGGGGAAAAATCGCGGCACTGCTGGGAAAATTCTTGCAGTTTCCGCCCGATTTGTCGCATGCATGGCGGGTTTATGGCGGCGCATTTTGGGGTATGCCGCATCTGCCACTGACCATTTTCGCCGCAATCGGAATGCTGTGGGTGGTTTATCGCGCCGCAACGGGCAAAAACACGTTATCGGAAAAAGGTGCACTTTTTTTGACGGCAATTTTCGCCGTGGCGATGGCAATGCTGGTTTTTGCGGTCAACTCGCACTGGCAGCGCGCACGGTATCTGCTGATGCAAGTGCTGGGAATTTTCTATCTGCTGGGAGGCTATGGTGTACTGCTGGCGACCGATTTTGTGCGCCGAAAATTTGGCCGGACGGCGCCGCGGTCGGCTCTCGGTGTGGTGTTGGCAGCGGTGTTGGTTTTTCCGTTCATCGCGCCCCTGCAATCTGCGATGGATGTGGGGCAGACCGGCTGGAATCGGTACGATTTGGCGGCGAAATTTGTCGCCGAGCACCGTCAGCCGGGTGAAAAAGTGATGACCATGCATCCACCCGCCACGCAACTTTATATCGGGCAGACCGATTACTATTTGGTGCAAAATTCGCCGAAATTGATTGTGCGTCCCGATGGCGTGCCGGCAGATCGATATACCGGTGCGGAGTGGCTAAAAAATGCGGCGGAATTCGATGCGGTGCTGGCGGGAAATCGGGTATGGCTGGTGACGCAGGAATTTTGGCTGTTCAACAGTTACGATGGCTATTTGCAGCAGGAAATTTTGTGGAAAATGGACAAACAGTGGGGCGAAGGCGGGGTGTGGGCGCTCGTCAGCCGTCCCGACCGCTGGACGCTGGCGGAGAAAATGGCGGTGTCCGTCGGCGCGGAATTTGACGGCGGCGGCAGGCTCGCCGGATATACCGTTTCGCCCGCTGAGGTGCACGCCGGGGATACCCTCCGGTTGACGCTTTTTTGGCAGGGCGAAGGATTGCCAGTCGCCAAAAAAATCTTTGTGCAATTGCGCGACGGTCAAAATAACACCGTTGCGCAGGCAGACCATCTGATTTATGATGGCAAAGTACCGTCATCTCGCTGGGATGCGCTGTGGGAAAACGATACGGCACTGCGCGATGGCGCGGCGCTGACGCTGCCCCCGGATTTGCCCCCCGGCGACTATCGCATTTTTGTGGGATTTTACGACCCCGAAACGTTTGCTCGGGTGGGTGTGCTCGATGACCAAAGCGGCGAAGCGGCGGTTATTCTGGGTCCGTTTGCGGTGACGCCTTAAATGCCATCTCGCCCGCGCGGATGGGCACTTTCAGCCAGTTTTCCATCGGCGGCAGCGGGCACACATAATTTTCGGAATAGGCACAGTATGGGTTATACGCCAAATTGAAATCCACCACAATTTGCCCCCCCGATAGCGCGGTCGGCTCCAAATATCGCCCCGCGCCGTACGTTTCGGTGCCGTTAGTGGCATCTTTAAACGGGATGAACAACTCGGCGTTTTCCACACCCTGATATACCGCCAGTGTGGCGGATTGCCCGTCAATTTCGAATGTCACCGTGCCCAGCCGATAAAACGGCTGCTCATCGCCGGTATTGGTTTGGATGATGATTTCCTCCCGCTCGACAGTATCCAGCGGCAGGGTGAATCGCAGGGCAGGGTTGACCGGATAATGTTTCAAGCCGGGAAAATTGAGCCGCGATTCCGGCTCAATGGGCGAATACGGGCTCAATTTGAAAAACGATTCTTTCTGCGTGCGCTCGGCTTCAACTGCGGCGATATAGGTTGCTTCCCGTTCCTCCGGGGTTGGTTCGGGGCGGGCTGGTGGCGCACTTTCTTTTTCCCCGCCGAACATTTTCGATATTTTTTTCAACAGGCTCATAAATTTCGTCCCTTTCATTTTTGAAAATCGGTGTCATCCGTGCAATCCACGTACCATTCCACCGTTTCCCGGTTTTTGATTTTACCGACACTTGGGTTAAACTCCAAATGTTCATATTAACAAAGAAAATTGAGGAGAAAAAATGACACACACACCACAAGCATTGCTTTCTGTTTCCGACAAATCGGGGTTGACCGAACTGGCGCAGGGGTTGCACACGCTGGGATTTCGGCTGATTGCCAGCGGCGGCACGGCGAAAGCCATCCGCGCTGCAGACATCCCCGTCACCGAGGTAGCCGACCTGACCGGCGCGCCGGAAATGCTCGGCGGGCGAGTGAAAACGCTCCATCCGGCGGTGCACGGCGGCATCCTGGCGCGAGACATCCCCGCCGACCGCGCTGATTTGGATGCGCAGGGGTATGATTTTATCGATTTGGTGGTGTGCAATCTGTATCCGTTTGAAAAAACCGTTGCCCGCGAAAATGTGACCCCGGCGCAGGCGGTGGAGCAGATAGACATCGGCGGGGTGACCCTGCTCCGCGCGGCGGCGAAAAATTACGCGCGGGTGACCGTGGTCTGCGACCCCACCGACTATCCTGCCGTGCTGGACGAACTCCGCGCACACGGTGAAACCGCCGCTGTCACCCGAGAGCGGCTCGCGCTGAAAGCGTTTCAGCACACGGCGGCGTATGATGCGGCAATTTCCGATTATCTGCGCGGACAGTTTCCGCACACCAAAAGCCGGTTGCAATTGCGATACGGGGCAAATCCGCACCAAAAACCGGCGATGGTATTTTCCACGCGCGGTGCGCTCCCCATTACCGTGCTGAACGGCGCGCCGGGGTATATCAACCTGCTCGATGCACTGAACGGCTGGCAGTTGGTGCGCGAACTGAAAGCGGCCCTCGATGCGCCTGCCGCCGCATCATTCAAGCATGTCAGCCCGGCGGGAGCCGCCGTCGCCGCGCCGCTTTCGGCGGAAATGGCGCAAGCGTATTTTGTGGACGATTTGGGCGAGCTCAGTCCGCTGGCAACGGCGTATGCCCGCGCCCGCGGCGCAGACCGCATGTCATCGTTCGGCGATTGGATTTCGCTCAGCGATACGGTGGATGTGCCCACCGCGCGCATCATCGCCCGGGAAGTTTCGGACGGGGTGATTGCCCCTGCCTTCGAGCCGGATGCGCTGGAAATTCTGCGCGGCAAAAAAGGCGGACGATACACCATCCTGCAAATTGACCCCGATTTTGAGCCGGATTTGATGGAATATCGCACCGTGTTTGGGCTGACGCTGGCACAACGGCGCAACGATGTGCGGATTGACCGCAATCTGCTGACGAATATCGTTTCGGCGCAAAAATCGCTGCCGGAAAATGCCATCCGTGATTTGCTGGTGGCGACTGTCGCCCTGAAATATACCCAGTCCAACTCGGTGTGTTTCGCGCTGGACGGGCAGGTCATCGGGCTGGGCGCGGGACAGCAATCGCGCATTCACTGCACCCGGCTGGCGGGCGACAAAGCCGACAATTGGTGGCTGCGCCAACATCCGGCGGTGCTGGGGCTGCAATTCAAACCGGATATGCCGCGTGCGGTGAAAAGTAACGCGGTCGATTTGTATATTTCGGGGCAGATGGGGGAAAAAGAACGCGCCGCGTGGCGGGAAAATTTCGCGGTGGAACCGCCGCCACTTTCCGCCGAAATGAAAGCCGAATGGCTGGCGCAACTGCGCGGGGTGTCACTCAGCTCCGATGCGTTTTT
>JANTHQ010000261.1 GCA_024762375.1 Anaerolineaceae bacterium | reverse complement strand
GCGTGTGTCAGCAGTTGCATCCCATAACAAATGCCCAGCACCGGTTTGCCGCTGTCCAAAATGTGGTCGGGCAATTGCGGCGCGTCGGGGGCATAAACGGATGCCGGTCCGCCGGAGAGAATGAATCCCGGCGGGTCGAGTGCGGCAATTTGCTCCGGCGGCGCATCGAATGGCAGCAATTCACAGTACACTTCCAGTTCGCGCACGCGGCGGGCGATGAGTTGGCTGTATTGCGAGCCAAAGTCTAAAATGACGATGGCGCGGCGTTTGCTCACGGCGAGACCCCTTCGGCAAAAATAATTTCGGTGTCGGTCATCTTTTCGATGACGGCGAGCGAGCGCACGTGCAAGCCTTCTGCTTCGAGCATGGCGCGTCCGCCTTCGAATGATTTTTCAATCACCGCGCCCACCCCGATGACTTCTGCGCCGGCGGAGCGTGCCAATTCGACCAGCGCCATGATGGTGTGCCCGGTCGCCAAAAAATCGTCCACAATCAGCACTTTGTCTTCCGGCCCCAAAAATTCCGGCGATGCCATCAAATATACTTCGCCGCCTTTGGTGTGCGATGGTGCGGTTGCCATCAGCACATTGGTCGGCATGGTGATGGGTTTGGTTTTGCGGGCGTATGTTACTTTTACCCCCAGCGCCAGCGCAGTCATCAGTGCGGGGGCGATGCCGGAAATTTCGGCGGTGAGCACTTTATTGATGCCCATCGCGCCGAAATGCGCCGCCAGTGCGCCGCCGACTGCCAGCATCATCGCCGGGTCAACCTGATGGTTGATGAAACTGTCAACCTTTAAAATGCCGCCGCCGAGGTTTTTACCCTCCGTTAAAATCCGTTCCTTCAATGCTTGCATGTAAATCCTCCCATTTACATAAGACTATTGTACCATATTTTTATGTCAACGTCTAGTTTTAGTTTAAATTGTATTTTGCGGTTTGGAGAGAGTATATCACAGTATGCGGGGGAGAAGGAAATTTCGGATAGAAAGGGGAGGAGAAGCAAGAAGCAGGGCGTATGGAGAAAGGGAAAAGAACATCCCCTGCTCCATACGCCCTGCTTCCTATCCTTATTTTATACCCGAATGGATGAAACTTTGGATGAATCGCCGCTGGAAAATGAGGAATGCCAGCAGCAGCGGGGCAACCACAATGAGTGTGGCGGCGGCGAGCAGCGACCAGCGCGCGCCAATTTCGCCGAGTTGGGTAAACCGCACCAGCCCGACTGTCAGCGGGCGGCTGGCGTCGCTGTTGGTGACGACGAGGGGCCACAGAAATTCGTTCCAGTGCCATGCGGCAGAGGAAATGCCGAAGGCAATCAGCGATGGGATGGATGGCGGCAGGTAGATGTGGCGCACCAACTGCCACCACGAGCAGCCGTCAATGATGCCCGCGTCCACCAAATCGCGGGGGACGCCCAAAAAGGCTTGGCGCATCAAAAATGTGCCAAACGCTGAACCAAAATACGGGATGGCAATTGCCAACCGGGTGTCGAACAGCCCCAGCGTGCGAATCGTGCCAAAATTCGGCGCGAGCAGTGCAGTGGTGGGAATCATCATTTGCAGCAGCACAAAAATGAACAGCCACTTTTTCCCAAAAAATTGGTAATGGGCAAAAGCAAACCCCGCCATGGTGACGGTGACGACCTGTACCCCCAAAATCATCAGCACCACAATGATGGTATTGATGTAATATTTGTCGAATGGCGCGAGCGACCACGCCCGCCGGAAGTTTTCGAGCGTTACGGTGCTGCCGAACCAGATGTCGCCGTGCTGCATCGGTTCCGAAAATGGCCGTACCGATGCGACCAGCGCCCACAGCAGCGGCATCGCCCAAACGATTGCCAGTGACAGCAGAATGCCGATGGTCAGCCAATACCATACGCGGTTGAGGAATGTTTTCTGTGTCATCAGTTTTCCTCCGCCCGTTCAGAAACAATGAAATTGGTGATGGTGAACACCAGCAGTACCGCCACAAACAGCACGGTCAACGCGGCAGAAAGTCCGATGTCTTGATTTTCGAATCGCAATTGCCACAGGTAATAGAGCAGCACCGTGCTGGCACGGCTGGGGCCGCCGCTGGTGAGCACGAAAATGTGGTCAACCGTGCGGAAGGCATCAATGAAGGCGATGGTGCTGATGAAAACGGTGGTTCGGCGCAGCAGGGGGAAGGTGATGCGCCACAGGGTTTGCCAGCCATTCGCCCCATCGAGCGCGGCGGCTTCGTAAACATCGGTGGGCAGGTTTTGCAGTCCTGCCAGATAGAAAAGCATGTAATAGCCGGAATTTTTCCACATGGCGACCAGCATGATTGCCAGCAGCGCCAAACTCGGATTGCCCGTCCAGTTTTCCGCGCCGTGATAGCCCAAAAAGCGGATGGTGCTGTTGAAGAGACCGTAATCGGGGGTGAAAAAGAATTTCCAAACCGTTGCTGCGCTGACCATCGGCAGCAGGGCGGGGTGGAAAAACGCCAGCCGTGCCCAGCCAATCCCTTTCAGCGAACGATTGACCAGCAGCGCAAACAGAAATCCGAGCACAATACTGACGGGCACGGTTCCCAGCGCGTAAATCAGGGTGTTGTTGACCACCTGATGGAAACGGTCATCGGTGAAAAGGGTAGCATAATTTTGCAGCCCGATGAATGTCGGTTCGCGGAAACGGGCGATGTTCAGTCGCTGGCGGAAAAAACTCTCGTAAATGGCGAGCAGGGTGGGCCAGGCGGTAAACAGCGCCACAAAAACGAACGTCGGCAGGATGAGCAGATATGGCAGCAGTGTTTTTCGTTTGTGATTGGGCACGGCAGACGGTTTGACGGTCATAGCGGGTATTTTCTCCGGGTATCGTAGGGGCACGCTGCAGCGTGCCCCTACCGGATGACCATTAAATTACTCGCAGAAAGGTTTCATTGCCGCTTCGGCATCGGCTTGGGCGGCGTCCATCGCATCCTGCGCACTCATTTCATCATTGTATGCTTTTTGCAGGTAATCGTGGAAAATGTTGCGCACTTCGCCCAAATCTTGGATGGAGAATTCCGCGCCGGCATATTGCAGGGCGTTAAAGGCGTCCATCATCTGCGGCGTTTTTTCCAGATAGGCTTTCATCGCATCGGTGTCGAATGCGCTTTTGCGGTTGGGGATGTAGCCGGTGTTGATGCTGTAATCGGCGACATATTCCGGCCGGGTGACAAATTCGATGAACTTCCATGCCGCATCCTGTTTTTCCTGCGGTGCGCCTTTCATAATGTAGAAGTTGCCGCCGCCGGGAACGCTGGCGTATGTGCCGTCGGCTTTGCCGGGTAGAGGCATCACGCCCACGTCGAAGGTGGCTTGTTTCAGGATGCCGTTCAAACTGCCGGAAGAGTGGACAATCATCGCGGTGGCGCCACTGGCGAAATCGGTCGGCGCGCTGGGCCAGACGGATTGCACGCCTTTGGGCATCGCTTCATATTTGTGAGAGAGGTCGATATAGAATTGCACGGCTTCGACCACTTTCGGGTCGTTGAACGCCACATGGCAATCATCGGTGAAAATGTTTTGCCCGTTACCGATGGCGAGCGGTTGGAAGAGCCAATAGGGCCAGCCGGAAGGATACTGGATGCCCCAGTTGGTGGTGTCGCCATTTTTGACGGTCAGTTTTTGCCCGGCTTCCGCCCAAGTTTCCCAACTGGTCGGCGCATCGAGCCCGGCTTCTTTGAACATATCTTTGTTGTAATACATCACCACCGCGCTGCGCTGGAAGGGGATGCTCCACGTTTTGCCATCGTAGGTGGAGTTTGCCATAAATGCCGGGACGAAATCGTCCATGTAGGCTTTGCCGTTGTCCATTGCGCTGATGTAATCGTCTATCGGGCTGATGGCGTCGGCGTTGACCAAGTCGTACAAGCTGGTTGCCAGCATCACTGCCAGCGCGGGCGGTTCGCCGCCACCATCAATGATGGTTTGGATGGCGGTTTGCACGTCGCCATACCCGCCGGAGAAAACCGGTTCCACGGTGATGTTCGGGTTTTCTTCGTGGAATTTATCGGCATAACCCTGCAGAATATTGGCGATGGGTGCGTCCACGGCGAC
>JANTHQ010000260.1 GCA_024762375.1 Anaerolineaceae bacterium | reverse complement strand
AGCATTTTAACGGCAGTTTTAGATAGTCCTCGCAAGCGAAAAGAAGCAAAACGTTTCGTAAAATTTGGTATTGTTGGCGCCATTGGTTCGGTGATAGATTTTAGTGTGCTGAACGCGTTGATCTTTCTGGCAGGATGGGCCAGCCCTCAAGGAAAAGTTTTCGCCAATATCATCTCCACCAGTTTGGCAATTTTGAGCAACTTCGTCTGGAACCGGCTGTGGACGTTCCCCGAATCTCGCCAACGCAACCGCGGCACACAACTGGTGCAATTTACTATTGTCAATTTGATGGGACTGGTTATCAACACCGGCATTTTCTTCGTCGCAGACCACTATTTCTATATCAATTATTTCCCCGAAAATATTGCCATCCAACTCGCCAAAGCCACCGCCATCGGCATTGTGCTGTTCTGGAATTTTGGCGCGAACCGTCTGTGGACATATCGCGGCTTGTGACATGCACATCGGCATTTGGTACACCCCTGCACTGCGACAGCGCGCCGGCATCGGGCGTTACACGCGCGGCATCGTCTCCGCGCTGGCAAAACTCGATTCGCCGCACCGCTACACGCTGGTGGTCAGCAACGATTCGCCACTGAAAAATCTTCCCCAATTTCCTGAAAATTTCTCTGTGAAAGTGCTGCCGTTCTCCGAACGGTGGCTCACCATTTTGTGGTATCGCGCCAATTTGCCACTGTGGATTGACCGCTGGGCGGGGCGGTTCGACCTGTTCCATTCCCCAGATTTTGTGTTGCCGCCACTGGCATCTGCACCGGGATTGCTCACCGTGCACGATTTGTCGTTTATGAAACATCCCGATGGCGCATTGCCCAAATTGCGCGACTGGCTGCTGCGGGTTGTGCCCAAAAGTGTATCGCGCGCCGTGCACATTCTGGCCGATTCGGAGAGCACCAGCCGCGATTTACAGGAATTGCTGCACGTGCCCGCCGAGAAAATTTCGGTGGTGGGTGCGGGCGTTGAACCGCGATTCCACCCCGTCACCGATGAAGCGGTGCGGGCGGCGGTGCGTCGAAAATACAATCTGCCCGAAAATTATGTGCTGGGGGTCGGCACGCTGGAACCGCGAAAAAATTTCACGGGGCTGATTGCCGCCTTCAACCAAATTGCCGCCGATGCGCCCGAGTTGCATTTGGTTATTGCCGGGGGGAAGGGGTGGCTGTACGAGCCGATTTTCGCGGCGGCAGAGGCTTCGCCCGCGCGCGAGCGCATCCATCTGATTGGGTTCGTGGCAGATGACGATTTGCCCGCGCTGTACAGCATGGCGCGAGTTTTCGCATATCCGTCATTCTATGAAGGATTCGGCATCCCCATTTTAGAAGCGATGGCGTGTGGCACACCGGTCATCACCGCCGACAATTCCTCGCTGCCGGAAGTGGGCGGCGACCCCGTGCTGCTGGTTGATGCCGACGATATCGATACGCTGGCGCAGTCGATTTTGCTGGTTCACACCACCGACCATTTCCGCGAGCGGTGTGTGCCCAAAGGAATCGAACGCGCCGCGCAATTCACATGGGAACGCGCGGCGCAAAAGTTGCTGGCGGTGTATGATAGTTTCGCAGCGTAAATTTACTCGGCGAAAACCTCGTAATGGGTGACTGTTTCCTCAAATTCCAGTAGAAAGTCGTTGTCTTCCGGGTAATATTTCGCCTTTTCAAAATCGTCTCCGGCGAAATTTTTGATGACATCCAAATTTTCCCAAAACGTAATCAGCGTGAAGTGCCCCGCACCATCTTTAACGGTGCGCAGAAAAATCAGTTTGATGAAACCGGCGGTACTTTTGTAGTCCGGGATGGCTCGTTCTTTCAGAAATTCGGTGTAAGTTTCATAATCTTCAATTTTGGTGCGTCCGTGCCAAATTCGAGCAATCATCAGTCTTCCATCGGCGTTTTTTCGACAATAAATTCGTCAATCGGGTCGCCGAGGTTGAGGCATTTGGTTTGATAAACGCGGTAATTTTTGCCCGTTGCCCATTTGAGCGCCTCTTGAAACGTGCCGATGGTCACGTGGTCGCACACACCGCCGGAGGGGTCTCGCTGGCGGAATTGGCAGGGGCAGGCGGTGCGGGTGATGATGAATTTGTCGTCTGCCTCGTGGACTTCGCCGGGCATATCGAGTTCTTCCACGCCCGCTTTAACGATTTTGTTCAAAATGAGTTTGGCGCGGGCGTTCTGCGGCAGTGCCTTCAGCGCCAGCGATGCAAACCCCAGCAGTGCCGATTGCTCGTGCAGCGAGTAACGGAACAATGCTCGTCCCACCCGTGTTAAAATTGCCCGCGAGCCGCGCGCACCGTAAAAATCCTCAATCGCCTGCTGCACTTTCCCATACAGGCTGAATGGCACCTGCCGCTCCAAATTGTTCGGCGGGCGGCGTTTGGTCAGTGGCGCGAGCCCGCCCTGTTTTAAAACGGCGCTCAGCCCGTTTTTCCCCATCACCTCTTCGGCGGCTAAAATCAACACATACAGACTGGCATTTGGATATTTGCGGTCTTCCGGCATTTTCGGCTCCTCATCGGCGTGTTATGAATTTTCGACTCTTTCCATTATACCTTGTTTTTGGGTTGAATGACAAGCCCTAATCCGAATGTTAAAAAAACTTTACATACATTTAACCATATCTTAAAGGGTTTTTAACACAGTTTTTACGATCAGCAGATATGATTGGGGCAAATGAAACGAATGACAGGTAATGAATTAAGGAGGAATACCTTGACACTTCACGTCAAGAATGTGCTGTACCGATACCACGATGCGCTCGATACCCGTGCAATGCTGAATATTGATTTGCTACAGTTGAACCAGGGGGAACAGGCGCTAATCATCGGTGGCAGTGCGAGCGGAAAAACAACGTTGATGGAAATTTTTGCCGGTGTGCGACAACCCACTGCCGGCGCGGTTTGGCTGAGAACACATTCGCTGTACAGACTCTTACCGGTCGATCGAGAAAAACTCACTGCCAAAAATATTGGTTATATGCCGCAGCGCTCTCAATTGCACTCGGAGCTAACCTTGTTGGAAAATGTGGAATTGCCCATGCTCATTGCGGGAAAATTCCCGATGAACTTGGCTCGGGCACGGGCGAAAGCACTGTTGGGACAGGTTGGATTGCTTTCTGATGCTGACCGTTATCCGTCAGAGATTTCTGAAGAACGCCGAAAATATGTGGCTGCTGCCAAAACCATCGCAGCCATGCCCCGACTCATTCTCTCAGATGAGCCACTGATGGGAGTAAATCAAACAGATGGGCATTTCGTGCTTGATTTTCTTCAGGAAATGGCAAAATGGTACAATGCTACGTTGGTTGTAACCACCAGAAACCCGGTGCTTGCCAGCCGGTTTGAACGCGTGTTTTATCTCGCCGATGGCAAGTTGGAAGAGTTGGAACACCTGACGCATCGCAAGTTAGCGCCCTTTGCGAACAATCGCCACGTGCCGGAGTTTTGGCCGACATAGCACGCGAGCGTTCATCTTTTCTCTTTCTCCTCTTTGGGAAGTGGCATCCGGTCGGTTGGATGCCACTTTTCTTTTCTATTTCCCCAATCGAATGCGCGGGTTGAGATACGCATACAGCAAATCCGCCGCCAGATTTGCCAGTACCACCCCGATGACGACAATCATCGTCACGGCTTGCAGCAGCGGCAGGTCGCGGCGGTCAATGGCGAACACCATCAGTCGCCCCAAACCGGGGTAATTGAACACGTTTTCAATCACAATCAGTCCGCCGATGAGCCAGCCGAAACTGATGGCAATAATGGTGATGGTTGGCAGCAGCGCATTGCGCAGCACGTGTTTGATGATGACCACCCGACGCGGCAATCCCTTCAAAATTGCAGTGCGGACATATGGCTTTTTCAATTCTTCGATGACCCCCGCCCGTGTCAGCCGTGAAATATATGCCAGCAGCACCAGTGTCGCGGTGATAGCGGGTAAAATCATATACGGCAACGCGTCAGCGAAACTCATCTCGGGTTTGATGGCTGATGAACTGGCGGGGAATATCCTGAAAACCGATGCGAAAATCTGAATCAACACCAGCCCGGTGACAAATTC
>JANTHQ010000259.1 GCA_024762375.1 Anaerolineaceae bacterium | reverse complement strand
GAAGCCCCCAACGGCGACGTGCGCGTGGTGATGGATGGCAAAGAATACAGCCCGCCCGAAATCAGCGCGATGATTTTGCAGAAACTGAAAACCGATGCCGAAGCCTATCTCGGCGAACCGGTGACAAAAGCTGTCATCACCGTACCGGCATATTTTAACGACACCCAGCGCCAAGCCACCAAAGACGCGGGGAAAATCGCCGGGCTGGAAGTGCTGCGCATCATCAACGAACCGACCGCCTCATCGCTGGCATACGGGCTCGACAAAAAAACCGATGAAAATATCGCCGTGTATGACCTCGGCGGCGGCACATTCGATATTTCTGTTATTGAAGTGAGTGACGGCGTTTTTGAAGTCCGCTCCACCAACGGCGACACCCATCTGGGCGGCGACGATTTCGACCAAGCGCTCATCGAATACATCATCTCGGAATTCAAAAAAGAGCAGGGTGTCGATTTGAGCGCCGATGTTCAGGCAATGCAGCGCCTGAAAGAAGCGGCTGAAAAGGCGAAAATCGAACTTTCGACCACGATGCAAACCGAGATTAACCTGCCATACATCACCGCCGATGCCAGCGGCCCGAAACACCTTGCCCTGCCGCTCACCCGCTCAAAATTCGAGCAACTCACCGGGTCACTGGTTGAGCGCTCGCTGGCGCCGGTGAAAGCCGCACTCCGCGACGCAAAATCGAGCATTGATGACATCACCGATGTAATTTTGGTGGGCGGGCAAACACGAATGCCCGCCGTGCAAGCCGCGGTTGCCAAACTGTTCGGCAAAGAACCGCACAAAGGCGTCAATCCCGATGAAGTCGTCGCTGTTGGCGCGGCAATTCAAGGCGGCGTGCTCGCCGGGGACGTGAAAGACATTCTGTTGCTGGATGTGATTCCACTGTCACTCAGCATCGAAACGCTGGGCGGCGTGGCGACACCGCTCATCCCGCGCAACAGTACCATCCCCACCAAAAAGAGCCAACTCTTTTCCACCGCCAGCGATAACCAAACCTCGGTTGAAATTCACGTGGTTCAGGGCGAACGTCCTATGGTCGCCGACAACAAAAGTTTGGGGAAATTTATTTTGGACGGCATTCCCCCCGCGCCACGTGGCGTACCGCAAATTGAAGTGACCTTCGATGTGGATGCCAACGGCATTTTGCACGTCACCGCCACCGACAAAGCCACCGGGCGCGACCAGAGTATGCGCATCATGCCTGACAGCGGCTTGACCGATGAAGAAATCGAAAAAATGGTGCAAGAAGCCGAAGCGAACCGCGCGCAGGATGAAGCCCGCAAAGCGCTCATCGAAGCACGCAATCACGCCGAAACACTCATCAATGCCGCGGAGAAAACGCTGGCAGAACACGGCGACAAAATTGATGCCGGCATCAAAGCCGAAGTGGAAAATCAAATTTTGGCAACCCGAAATACCCTGCAGAGCGAAAACGCCGAGGAAATCAACGAAGCCGCATCACAGTTGGCACAAAGTATGCAAAAAATCGGCGAGCAAGTGTACCAGCAAGCGCCGGAAGCCGCCGCACCGCAGCCGGATAACGGCAATGCCGCCCCGGAAGGCGAAGAAGACGTGATTGACGGACAATTTGAAGAAGCGTAATTATTATGAGCGAAAAACGAGATTTTTATGAGGTGCTGGGCGTCGCCCGAAACGCATCGCAAGCCGAAATTAAAAAGGCATACCGCCAACTGGCTCGGAAATATCACCCCGATGTGAGCGACGACCACAACGCCGAAGAGAAATTCAAAGAAATCAACGAGGCGTATGAAGTTTTGTCGGATGACGAAAAACGCGCCGCATACGACCGCTTTGGGCACGCCGGTGTGAGCGGCAATGCCGGATTCGGCGGGTTTAGCGGCATGGGGCGCGACCCGTTTGAGATTTTTGAAGAGGTTTTCGGCGGCTTTGGCGGATTCGGCGGCTTTGGTGGTTCATCGCGCCGAAACCGAAACGCCCCGCGCCGCGGCAGCGATTTGCGCTATGACCTGACGCTGGAATTCGAGGAAGCCATTTTCGGCACAGAAACAGAAATCGAAATTCCACGGCAAGAAACGTGCTCGCACTGCAACGGCACCGGTGCAGAACCGGGAACCACACCCGTCCGCTGCCCGGACTGCAACGGCACCGGCGAAATTCGGCGGCAGGCAGGTTTTTTCATCAACATCAGCACCTGCCCGCGCTGCAACGGCGCCGGAGAAATCGTCACCAGCCCGTGTCACGTGTGCAACGGGCGCGGCAAAACGCTGGAATATCGCCATTTGAAAGTGCGCATCCCCGCCGGTGTGGACGATGGCAACCAAATTCGGCTGGCCGGCGAAGGCGAAAGCGGCTCTCGTGGCGGGCCGCCCGGCAATCTGTATGTGGTCATCCACGTCAAACCGCACCGTCATTTCCGCCGCCAGGGTGACAACATCCATCTGGAAATGATCATCAACATCGCCCAAGCCGCACTCGGTGATGAAATTGAAATCCCCACCCTCGACGGCACCATCAAACACACCATTCCCGCGGGCATCCAAACCGGCGACACCATCACCCTGCGCGGAAAAGGCGTGCCGAAATTGCGTCGTGATGGCAGCAACGCCGGACGCGGTGACCAGATTGTCACTTTCCAGGTGAAAACCCCCACCAACCTGACCAAACAGCAGCGTGATTTGCTGCTGGAACTGGGAAAAACGCTCGACCGCGAAGTGGTTCCACAGCGCGAAAAGAGTTTTTTCGATAAAGTAAAAGACGCCTTTGGGGTATAGAAATGACCGAAGCACAGCCGCGCCTGTCGGTGCTGATTCCCAACTGGAACGGCGCCGCGCATCTGCCCACTTGTTTCGATGCGCTGGCGCGGCAAACCTACCCCAATATCGAAACCATTCTGATTGACAACGCCTCCACCGACAAATCCATCCCCCTGACCGAAAGCCGCTATCCGTGGGTGAAAATCCTGCGTCTGCCGGAAAATCTCGGCCTCACCGGCGCGCTCAATCGCGGCATCAAAATTGCCTCCGGCCAGATTATCGCCCCGCTAAACAACGATACCGAAGTTGACGACCACTGGGCAGAAGCGCTGGTGCACGCCCTGCAATCGCGCCCCGAAGCGGGCATGGCGGCCAGCAAAATGCTGCTGTTCGACCGGCGCGACACCATCCATTCCGCGGGCGATGCGTTCGGCGAAAACGGTATCCCCATCAATCGCGGCGTGTGGCAAAAAGACGAAGGGCAGTTCGATAACGACACCTTCATTTTTGGCGGGTGTGGCGGCGCAGTGGCATACCGGCGCACCATGCTCGACAAAATCGGCGGGTTTGATGAAGACCTTTTTATGTACTGCGAAGATGTGGATTTGAACTGGCGGGCGCAGTTGGCGGGGTATCGCTGCGTTTTTGCCCCCGATGCGGTGGTGTACCACAAATTGAGCGCCACCGGAGGTGGTACAATTGCCAGTTATTTTACCGGGCGAAACACCATTTTTGTGCTGGCGAAATCCGTGCCCGGCGCAGTGTGGCGTGCCCACTGGCGAAAAATCATCGGTGCGCAGTTGAAAATCGCGTGGGATGCTCTGCGCGCCTGGCGTGGCGAAGCCGCTCGCGCCCGATTGCGCGGGCAGTTGGCGGGTGTGCTCGGTGTGGCACACTGGCTCACCAAACGAAAACGCATCCAAGCCACAAAAACCGTCCCCGATGCGTACCTCAAATCACTGCTGGAAAAATAGTATTCAGCGGTCAGCCATTCTCGATGTGAACCGACAATTGGACAATAGAACACGGATTACACGAATGATGCCGATTTTCTTCGCGGGGGGTTCGCCCCAACACCCGACCCGCCACCGTTTTTCGGGGGTGCGATGGGGGTTGCCCCTGCAACTTTCTGCCAAATTTTGCGTATGGTATGATAGACATATGTGAAATTCTGACAGAAAGGGTGCAAAAATGAACGAGAAAAATCGAACGGTGGTTTGGGGCGCAATATTGATTGTGCTGGGTTTTTTCTTCCTGCTGCAAAACTTTAATCTGCTGGGGGGATTGGGCGATTTGGTCGGCACGTTCGTGTTCGGCGTGCTGGGCGTGCT
>JANTHQ010000258.1 GCA_024762375.1 Anaerolineaceae bacterium | reverse complement strand
TAGCGTGCGCCACGATCGTTTTTTCGCCCAAAATACCGCGACTCTCCAGCCGCTCGGCGGTGCGCATATTGTATTTTTGCAAGCTGTCCTGCTCGTCGGCTTTGTCTTCCGCCAAATGGATGTGGAAGCCGGTGTCCAGCCCCTGTGCGGCGGCGACGCATTTCGCCAGCGTTTCATCGGACAGGGTGAGACTGGCATGCAGCCCAAACGATGCGCCCAACTGCGCTGCGCCCGCTTCGCCGCGCGCCCGCATATCGCGCACTTTTTTCAGCCAGCGCACATTCTCGGCGATACCGGCATCTGCGCCCGCTTCACCGTTGCGGTCGGTCACTTCGTAACACAAACTGGCACGCAGACCGCTTTCCAGCACCGCTTCGGCAATCGCATCGAGTGAGCCGTCAATGGCAGACGGGCTGGCATGGTGGTCAATTAAAGTGGTCGTGCCGTGCCGAATGGCATCCACCAGCGCAACCTGCGCGCTCGCTTTGCTGTCTTCCAGCGTCAGCGCGCGGTCAATTTTCCACCACAATTTTTCCAAAATTTCCACAAAATTGGTTGCCGGTGTGCCGGGAATTGCCATTCCGCGGGCAAATGCGCCATAAAAATGCGTGTGAGCGCACACCAAACCGGGCATGATAATCTTGCCGTCGGCATCGAGTGTTTCCTCGTTGGGATATTTGGCGGTCAGTTCGCTGGTAAAGCCGACATCTTTAATGGTATCGCCTTCAAAATATACCGCGCCGCCGGGCAGTACCCGTTTCTCTTTTCCAAAAGTCAGTACGGTTCCATTTGTGATTAACATGGTTGGATTGGTCTCCCTTTTTTTATGATTGTTTTTCAATTCTACTGATTATCGTTCCAAGAGCAAACATAAGGTTGTTAAGGCTTGCATAGTTATGGTATAATTGACATAGTATTGGGTTTTCACGCAAACATTGGAGATTCCTATGGGTTTTGAAACACTTTTTTTACTGATTGTGGCTGTGTTGGCACTGTTAATTGTGGTTGGGACGGCCGTAGCAGCATTGCTGGTACTCCGCAAATCCGACAATTCCGCTCCCACCCCCGAACCAATCTTGCCGGCCGAAACCGTCGCCGATGCCACACCGTCGGTGGCAGAACGGCTGGCCGGGCAACAACCCACAATGGTTCCCACACCGGTCGAAGATATCGAAGCCTACCTTGCAGAACAACGCGCCAAACTCACCGACTTTGAACTTCACCAGTTGTCGAACACGTTTAAAGGCACAACCAACAACGGCCAGCGGCGCGGTATTGTCTTGCACGTCAGCGATGCTGAAATACCGCTGATTGCATTCAACAGCCAAGCCTTCAACCCGCAAACGGGAACCATCTCTGCCGAAACAAAATACGGCAAGATGGAAGTTATCATCACCCAGGGGCGCGCCGGGGTGCAATGGAATGGTGACCCGGTGGGCGTGCTCGATTTTACCCGCCAGCGGATTCTCGGCCCGCAGGGACAATTGCTCGGCAGTATGGAACGCCCGGAAGGCAATTTGAACGGCAAGCCGTATCCCATCGGCTTTTTCGGCGAAAAAGTTGCCGATTTGACCACCAAAGTCAACGCCCAGAGCACACTGCGCTGGTTCGGCAGCGAAGAAGATGAGATGTTGCCGGCATTCACCAATCTCAAAAAAGATTTGGAAGATAACCAAACGCTGTTGCTCGTCGGTGCGCTATTGCTAGAAATTGGTTTCTTCGATGTGCTGTACGGATAGCGCATAAAGCAAGAAGTAGAAGCAAGAAGCAGGAAACAGGGGGTTTCCCCTTACTTTTTGTCCCCTGCTTCTTTCTTTTTGTTTCCATCTTTCGCCGGGCGGTTGAACGATTTCATCTGCTGTGCCAGCGCAATCAAACGGTCTTCTACCCGCCGATTGATGGTATTTTCAGGGAAGAGGCCATCTTCACCACGTTCTCCGGCGGGCATCCCCGACAAAATTTCGATGCCTTCATCCACCGTTCCCACCGCATAAATGTGGAATTTCCCCGCAGCAACCGCATCCACCACATCCTGCCGCAGCATCAAATGCGGCCGGTTCGATTTGGGAATGAGCACCCCCTGTTCGCCCGTCAATCCCCGCATCGCACACACATCGAAAAACCCTTCGATTTTTTCGTTCACCCCGCCGATTGCCTGCACCTGCCCCATCTGATTTACCGAGCCGGTAACCGCCAGCGATTGCCGGATGGGCACCTCTGCCAGCGCCGATAACAGCGCATACAGTTCTGCCGATGACGCGCTGTCGCCGTCCACTTCGCCATACGATTGCTCGAACACCAAACTCGCCGAGAGAGACAGCGGCCGGTCGGGAGTGAACCGAGCGCCCAAAAAGCCCGACAGAATCAGCACGCCTTTGGTGTGCAGCGGGCCGCCGAGTTTCACCTCTCGTTCAATATCAATGATATTTCCCCGTCCGAGCCGCACGCGCGCCGTGATGCGGTTCGGTCTGCCAAACTCGTAATTCCCCATATTGATGACCGACAGTCCGTTAATTTGTCCCACCGCCGAGCCATCTGTATCAATTAAAAATGTGCCGCGCAGAATTTCATCCTGCATGCGCTCTTTGATGCGGCTGACGCGGTAAATTTGCATGTCCACCGCTTTTTGCACATCGTCACGTCCCACCACATCGTGCCCGGCTTGTGCCGCCCAATAGTCAGCTTCGCGCACCAAATCGGCGACCGATTGCATGCGGATGGACAGCCGCTCGGAATCTTCCACAATTCGTGCGCTGCGTTCGATGACGCGGGCGACGGCGGGCGCATCGAAATGGCGCAAGCCCTCTTTGCGGGCAATCGTGCCGATGAGCCGCGCATACAGCAGATTATTTTCGGCATTGCGTTCCATATCCGCCGCGAAATCTGCCGCCACTTTGAACAGCTCGCCGAAATCGGGGTCATACTGGCTCAACAGATAATATAGCATCCGGTCGCCAATGACGACAACTTTTATGTCGAGTGGAATGGCTTCGGGTTTGAGTGATACCGTGTTGATGATGCCGTACATCTGCCCCGCCGATTCAATTTCGATTTTCTCGGCGCGAAGGGCACGTTTCAACTGCTCCCACGCGAAAGGCTGTGCCAAAATTTTGTGCGCATCCAAAATGAGATACCCGCCGTTTGCCCGGTGGAGCGCACCCGGTTTCACCAGCGTAAAATCGGTCAGCAGCGTGCCGGACTGAGTGACGATATGCTCGATGCGCCCCACCAAATTGGGATAGGTGGGATGGTCTTCATAAATGACCGGCGTGCCGTGATTGTCGCTGTGGTCAACCAACAAATTGACCTGATAACGGCGCAAAAATGCCGGCCCCCGCAACGAACGCGGCAACGGCATACCCGCCAGCGGGGTGGTATCGTCTTCGGTGGTGTTGCGGAAATCATCCACATTTTCCACCACATCTTTTTCCACCGTTTGCAGATAATCGAGCACAGCAGGCAAGTCGTTGTATTTTTTGCGCAAATCCGCCATCAAATGCGAAACTTCCGTCTGCGCCACATCGCGGTTCAGCGCGCGAATTTGCTCGCGCTGTTCTTTTTCCAACTGCCGCGCCTGATAGATGGCTTTATCCATCTCATCCTGCATTTCCTCAATTTGCTTTTTGATGCGCTCCTGTTCCTCTTTTGGCAGTTTTTCAAATTCTTCCGGGCTGATGATTTTCCCCTCTGACAGCGGGGCAAACGCGATACCGTTCGGCGTGCGAATGAGCGCCAAACTGCGTTCTTTCGCCAACTGCTGAATATTCTGAAATGCGGCTTCGTGCTGCTGTTTGAATTGGTCGTCAATGCTCTGCAACCGGTTGCGATAGTCCTCACTCTCGAATGCCGCCGGAATGACCGTGCGCAATTCCTCCACAAACGCCGACATATCCGCCACCAGTGCCGAACCACGTCCGGCGGGAAGTTTCAGCGCGCGCGGGCGATGGGGTTGGTCGAAATTGTTCACATAACACCAGTCGCTGGGGGTTGGCTCGCCGATGGCTTGTTGCTCCAGAAATTGCCGCACTGCCGAAAATTTTCCGGTGCTGTGCGGCCCGAGCACATACAAGTTGTAACCT
>JANTHQ010000257.1 GCA_024762375.1 Anaerolineaceae bacterium | reverse complement strand
CAATTCATCTGCCATTTCTAAAGGCAGTTGGGGTTGAATCAATTGTGGTACAACGTCAAACGGCAAGGTTGGCGGGAAATGATATGTTCCATAATAATAAATAGAGGAATAATACATTTCTGAAGAGTTACTGTTGTTTAGAGAATCAAAATATGTATCTAACAAGTGAGCGGCCTTTTCTTCTTTTTCAATGTTCCGAAAGAAAATGGCACTCGCTTGCATTACACGCCAGTTGTTGGGTGCAAGAAGCTGCGCTGCGTTGAGCATATAGTCAGCATTGGGGCTATTGAGGTTTTGCAATGCCAATGCTAGTCCGGCATACGCCGGGGCATTCTTTGGCGATGAGTGGATTATTTTTGAGAAAAAGTTCTTGGCGGTTATGAAATCATTTTCTTTGAGTGCATTCCACCCATCAGTGAGTGGATCTTCATCGAGATGTGTCATCTCGATGGTTTTTTTGCGTGTTGATGTTTGTTGAAAAAATACATCATCGGCAAGAGACGGCATTTGTTCAAGTGTTTTCAAATACCATTGTTGCGCATTTTCACTATCCCTGTTTTGCTCGGCCACCCATGCCAGATTTAAGGAGAATAAAGCATTGTTGGGGGCTTGTTCCACTACTTTTTCCATTTCTGCCTGTGCTTGTTTGTGATCTCCCGCGTACCAAAGCATCATTGCTA
This sequence comes from Anaerolineaceae bacterium, assembly GCA_024762375.1. Lineage (GTDB taxonomy): Bacteria > Chloroflexota > Anaerolineae > 4572-78 > 4572-78 > JANTHQ01. The sequence goes on along the minus strand of JANTHQ010000257.1, from coordinate 3,405 downwards.
AATTTGCTTGATGAACTGGCCAATATGGGTCTTTGTTGAGAGCTTCTTTTTGAAGACGAATTGCGACATTTAACGCATCCGTGTTTTGGATTGTGCGCGTGGTTGCAAGAGAGCATTGAAAACTGAAGAGTGTTTTTGCCGGGTATTTTTCTGCGGCAGCACAGATTTTCTGCCGGGCAAGTTCCCAGTTTTTGTTGTTGGCAGCGCGAATGCCTTGTTGGTATAATATGTTTCCACTTAATAACCAAACGCTAGCGAGCAGGATGGTCATATAAAGGCTTATCAAGACGCTGAATATAATTTTCGAGGGGATATGAAGTGTAGGGGGATTAATCATCTTTAAAAACAGAGCAAACAACAATAACGCAACAAGTGCATATATTGGGGTCCACATAAAATAATCGCCCTGGTTTTCCACAAAGAAGACAATGCCTGCACCGACAAATGCTGCCATTTGTATCAAAAAAGATACTGATTTCAAATTCATTTTTGATTGTTGAAGATATCGCCAGAGCAACCATAACCCTACCGCTATCACAACAAAACCAAGTAATCCACTCTCGGTCAAAACTGCAAGTTCTAAGTTATGGGCATGGAAGGCAACAAAGCCGGGTGGTGCTTGAACCGTTTGAGCGTATAGTGGCGCTACGGATGAAGTTCCTTGTCCCCAAATTGGAGATTGCAAAAATAAAAGCCAAGAATTGTGCCAGATATCGTTTCTGGCGTAGCTAAACGGTTGTTTTCCGCTGAAGAAAACTTGTTTCACGCTGACGATGGCTAGCAGTATTGCAGTTCCCAAAATGAACAGCAAATGCTTATATGAGCGACGTTGTTTGCGCCAATGTTGCCACCAGATAAAAAATAACATCGAAAACAACCCGGCGGATAATCCAAGCCAACTACTTCGCGAGGCCGAAAAATATAAAAAGAGCGATGTTGTTGCGAAAAATATAAGCCAGCTAAGGCGAGTAGTTTGTTTTTTCGCATCGATGATATTTGCCACAATGAATGGTATGATGAGTGCCGAATATGCACCAAGACTGTTGATACCTTGCAGCAGATAGCCGGGCAATCTGTATCGAAATGGTGGTAGAGGAAACAATGCTCCGCTGATGGTGTGCCATTTAACCAACCACAACTCGAATAAAGAGAATTCAGTTGCATAAATTAATAATGTACTTGCAAAGAGTGCATTGAGCCACGTCGATTGACGCCAACCCAACTCCAGCGAATTCAAGAAAAAGACAAATAACACTAAAAACACTATATCTGATATGGCGGTGTATAGGCTATATATTGGTAATGGAGCGATGAATACCAATACAAAACGGAGAAAAATGTACAGTGCCATAGGTATGACTATCGATGGTATTTTCACGTCACGGCGAAAGTACAACGCTTTTCCTACCCATCCCCAAAATATCGCCGAAAAGAGAGCTAAACCAACCAAATACCTTGCGACTGAGTAACTATTCAAAGTTGTCGGTAGAATCAATAATATACTGATGGAGAGTAAGATCCGTTTAAATTCGGTTTTGGTAACACTTTTGTGTTGGAACAAACGTTTTCTCACCGGCATACCACCTCAAAAATCTGTTTGTGTGTATCCGAGTAAATTTCTTGCCCGCAGGTGGGCAGAAATGTATCCAGCAGAAATTGGCGCGCTTGCGCATCAGACGGGGCGAGAAATTCGGTGTCGGTGCGATTGACCATCAAATACGAGATACCCCGCACCCGCAGCGATTCCGCCGCCGCGCCGACCGTCGGTTCGGCAGTGACAATCCGCGTCCACAGCGACGGTTCGATGTCGGGCACGCAGCGCGAATCGCAATAATAGCCGCGCGCGTCCCACAGTTGCAGCACCCGCGCTGCCGATGGCAATTCGCGCTGGATGAACTGTTCGGCAGCGAACGATTCCACCCGTTCGGTCAGGAAATCGGTTTTGGAAATGCTTCCGCTGATGACCCCCGGCGGGCGCACATCGGCGAACCAGATGACGGCATACAGCAGCGTTGCCATCAGCGTGCCGCCCGCCAGCCCGGCGACGGCAATTCTGCCCGGCGACGGGCGCATCACCCGCGAAAAAATATCGCCGAGCGTGTGCGCCGTCAGCACGCTGAGCGCGGGGAAGAGCGGCAGCAAAAATCGCACATGCTGGGGTCCCATCGCCCAAAAAACGAATTGCCCGGCGGTGATTGCCAGCAGGCTGTTCAGCAGCGGTTTTTTTCGGGCAAACGGGTAGAGAATCAACAGCGGGAAGAGCAGCCCGGCAATTTCGGTATTGCCCAAAAAGGTGGTGAACCGGCTGTATTGCGTGTAGAGATGCACCGGCAGCAGCAGATAATCGAGCCAGCCGCGTCCCGTGCCGTAAATGCGATGATGTTCGGCGAGCAATTGCAGCCGCGCGGCATCCCAGCCCGCGCTGCCCCAAAACAGCGGGTAAACCGGATTGCCGGTCAGTAGCCAATTTTTGACATACCACGGCGACGCCACCGCCAGCGCTACCCCGCCGAACAGTGCGCCATTCGCCAGTATTTGCCGCCAACCGCCTCGCCGCGCGCGCCACAGCACCCACAGCCCCAGCGGGAACATCAGCCCCAGCGCCAGATATTTGCTGCCAATGGCGAGTCCTGCCATTACCCCCGCCAGTGCCAGCCGGCGCCGGTTTTCATTTGCGCGGAACGCCGCCAGCAACGCCAAGAATCCCCACAGCGACCAACCCATATCATTATTGCTCAAACTGCCCCAAATGGGATACATCGGAATGCCGAACAAAATCGCTGTCGCCAGCCAGCCGCCGCCGTTGCCCAACAGCCGCCGCCCGCCGAAAAATGTCGCCAATGCGAGCCACGCCGCCAGCGAAAGATGCAGCAATCGGGCGAAAGTGTCGCTGCCGAATGCCAGCCCGAGCGTGTACAGCATTTCGGTGGTGAGCGGGTAATTGGCAGGCCAGTTTTCCGGCTGGAAGGCGATGCGCCCCGCTTGCAGAAAAAGTTTCGGGGCCTGCAGATGATACATCAGCCCATCGTAATTCCACGGCGGGGTGAGCGCCTGCAAAATGCTCAAACCGAAAATGATCGCCGCCGCCCCGAAAATTGTTTTTTGTCCGATGTGCCACCTGTGCCAGCGATGGCGGAATGAAAATTGCGGGATATGTCGCCATTCGCGCCACGAGACCGCCATCAGCACGATGAGCCAGCTTGCCAGCGCGGGGGCGTTCAACCAGCCGAGCAGCCCCAACGCCAGCACGCCATACGCCATAATGCCCAATCCCAGCGGCACGCCGAAAACCGCCAATTCGAGCGGCGGCAAATCCAGCCGAAATCGGCGCAGCGCGCGAATGCCTGCACCCGCCGCCACGGCCAACACCAGCGCCAACAATCCCAGCGCGAAAAAAGCGTCTGC
>JANTHQ010000256.1 GCA_024762375.1 Anaerolineaceae bacterium | reverse complement strand
CGCAGCCCGAAATCGGTTGCGCCCATTTTGGGGATGGATAGCCCGCCGGTGGCAATCACCAGCGATTCGGCGCGGAATGTGCCCCGGTCGGTTTCAATTGAAAACCGGTCATTTTTGCGAATGGCGGTCACAGTGTGTCCCGTCTGAATTTCCACCCCGGCGGCACGGCATTCCGCGCCGAATCGCTGGTGATTGCCACCGGCGGGCTGTCCATCCCCAAAATGGGTGCAACCGATTTCGGGCTGCGGGTGGCGAAACAGTTCGGGCTGAAAATTGTGCCGCCCGCGCCGGGGCTGGTCGGCTTGCGGCTCAGCGCGGCGGATATGCGCGCGCTCAACGGGTTGAGCGGGGTATCCGTTCCGGCGGAGGTGTCGTGCGGCGGGCAGTCGTTCCGCGAGGCGGTTTTGTTCACCCACCGCGGGTTGAGCGGCCCGGCAATTTTGCAAATTTCAAATTATTGGCGGCGCGGCCAGCCCATCACCATAAATTTATTGCCGGATATGAATTTAGCGGAAACGATATCCCGCCGCCAAAAAACCCACCCGGACACCACACTAAAATCCGTGTTGAAAGCATGGCTGCCGAAACGGCTGGTGCAGCATTTTCTCGCGCCGCCCTTCGACACAAAAAAGCTGAAACAGTTCTCGGCGGATGAAATCGCCGCGATTGCGCGGGCATTTCAGGCGTGGGAAATTTTCCCCACCGACACAGACGGCTTCAAAAAGGCGGAGGTGACGCGCGGCGGGGTGGATACCGCCGAATTGTCATCCAAAACATTTGAGGCGAAACGGGTACGCGGGTTATTCTTCATCGGGGAAGTGGTGGATGTGACCGGCTGGCTGGGCGGATACAACTTTCAATGGGCGTGGGCATCGGGCTGGTGCGCCGGGCAATTTGTGTGACGGCGTTCTCGATGCAATCGCCTGCAACAAACTGAATTCAGCAATTACGATTGACGATTTTTATGAATCACACCCGACTGCAATATACGATTCTTGCCATTTTCATACTTGCCTTCACCGTTTATTTTTCGGCATACACCATTCAGCGGCACGATACCCTCCATTCATACACCGCCGACCTGTCGCTGATTGACCAGGCCATGTGGAATACACTGCACGGCCGTTTTATGGAAGCGACGTGGGGCGACCACCAGCAGCCCCGCACCGCCGAACATTTTGAGCCCATTCTCATTCCGTTAGCTGCGCTTTTCTGGCTGTGGGACGATGTGCGCATCCTGCTCATCGCACAGGCATTTGCGCTCGCCATCGGCGCGCTGCCCATTTTCTGGCTCGCCAAACGAGAACTATCGCATTATTCACGATTCACGATTCACGATTCACTGTTGTTGCTTTTCCCGGCGATGTATCTGCTTGCGCCGCCGCTGCAAGCCGCCACCGTCGCCGATTTTCACGCCGACCCGTTTGTTGTTGCCCCGCTGCTTTTCGCTTTTTGGTACGCCACCGAAAAACGTTGGGGGTGGATGTGGTTTTGGGCACTCATCATCATGCTGGTGAAAGAAAATATGCCCACGCTGGTGGTGATGCTGGGACTGTTTGTCGGTTTCAGGTTTCGGGTTTCAAATTTCAAGTTGAAAAACCCTGAAACGCGCCACGGCATCGGGCTGGTTGCCGTCGGAATACTCTGGTTTGCGGTTGCCACCTTTGCGATTGTCGCGCCGCTGGCACAACGCTATTTCGGCACAGATGCGCCCATCTATCTCGCCAGCCGATTTTCGCCCAACCCGCTCGACTGGCTGCCACTGCTCCGCGACCCCGCTCGCTGGCGATACCTGCTCGGCCTGCTGGCCACCACCGGTGGGCTGGCAATCTTCGCGCCGCATTATTTGTTACTGGGATTACCCATTTTCATCGCCAATACATTCAGCAACTACCCCGGGCAATTTTCCGGCGAACAACATTATTCCGCTCCACTCGTCGCCGTGTTGATGATTGCCGCCATTTACGGCACAAAAAATATCATTCGCATTTCATCACGCATCACGCATCACGCATCACGTCGCCAATCATTCATCATCATATTGATTGCCTTCACCATCGCCACTTTTTACCACACCCAAATGGGCTGGACGCCCCTCTCCCGCCGCACCGAAATCTATACCGCCACACCGCACACCCGCCTGCTATCGCGATTCACGGCGCAAATTCCCCCCGATGCGCCCGTCTCTGCCAGCGCCGCCATCAATCCGCATCTGGCGCATCGAACCGTTGCATACACGTTTCCCACCGTCAAAAACGCCGATTTTGTTTTGGTGGATGTGACCGATGTACCGGGCAAACATCCCAACGATGTGCGCGCAACCCTGCTTTCGATGCTCGATTCGGGCGGCTGGCAATTGCTCGATGCCGCCGATGGCTTCATCCTGCTGAAAAAATCGGATGGGACAACCCCGCAATCACTCCCCGATGCCTTTTTCGATTTTGCCCGTGCCGAAAATCCCGTGCCGCAATACCCGCTGGACATAATTTTTGGCGGGAAAATCCACTTGTTGGGGTTCGATGTACTCGATGCGCCATTCGAGCAGCAAACGCGAGCGCGATTTTACTGGCAAACAAGCGAATCGCCGTTGCCCGCCGATGTGCGGCTGTGGACGCAATTTTACAGCGATAATGGCATACCACTGAGCGACCCGATGCTGCAACCCGCGGTCGAAACAGTCTGGTATCCCCCCGAAAAATGGCGGGCGGGTGAAACCATCCACACCACCACCCTGCCGCAAAATCTGGGAAATGAATTTCACGCGGCGGTAGCGGCAGTTTTGGGCGATTCGCCAGCCGTGCGTTTACCGCTATCCACCGGCGGCGACTGGGCCACCGTTGCATCTTTCCGGCGGGATGGATGGTCATTGCAAGTTTTGCCGCCCACCGTTCCACTTTCCCCGCCGGAGAAAACGGATATTGCCTTTGAAAATGGCCTGCGGTTGACGGGCATTCGCCTGCCGCCATCGCCACACCCCGCCAGCGAACCACTGGCCATCGTTTTGCGCTGGGAAACGTCTGCGCCACTACCCATTGACTACACGATATTCCTACACATGACAGATGCTGACGGCAACGTTATCGCCCAAAATGATGCCCAGCCGCGCTGGCTGTTCGAAAACCCGATGACACGCTGGCAACCGGGGCAACCCGTGCTGGACAGTCACACCCTCGCCGCGCCGCTGCCGCCGGGCAACTATCGCTTGCGATTGGGGCTGTACAACTGGCAAACGCTGGAACGCCTGCCGCTATCGGATGGACAAGATACCGTGGAACTCGGCACAATCCGCATCAAATAACCATTTTGTATTTCCCGTTTTTCAGGTATGATGTCTGCAAATATTTTTGAACCGGAGGCACGATGTACCGCAAAAACTTTCATCCGCTGATATTTTTACTCCCGGCAGTGATTGCACTGCTGGCGTGCAGTCTCGGCAATAATGTGACCGATAAAGTCGCTTCCGGCGTTGAATCCGCCAAAGAAACCATCGCCGAAAAGGCGGAAGCCGGACTGGACGCGTTGGGGGAACAAGCCAAAATTGCCGTGAAAGATGCAGTGGCAAAAGGGCTGGAATCGGTGGACATCAACAAATCGTTCAACCTGTCTGTGCCCATCACCGACAGCGCGGTCAATAATGTCATCGCGCTGAAAGAAAAGGCGAGCCAACTGACTCAAACGCCGCAAATCATCAAAAATGTGCGATTGGCTTTCAGTGGGGGAAATGTGGTGGTAACGGGCAACCCGTCCGAAACGCTGCTGAAACAGGTCAACATGCAGGGCGAAATGCGGGTGGTGTTCCGCCCGTCGGTGGTGGATGGGAAACTGCAATTATCGCTGGTGGAAGCCAGAATCGGCGACACACCCGCGCCGCAAGCCGTGTTCGATGCAGTTGAGCAAGCGCAAACCATCGCCACCGACACGCTGGGCGAGATGGTCAGCGCGGTGAAGGGCGATTTGGAAACAGAGATGGTGGATTCTCAAAAAGTGGCGGTGGTATCGGTGAACGATATTGTGATTGAAGAAGGGAAAATGACCATCAAATTGACGGTCAACATTCCGTAAATGCGATGGCATACGGACGACACAGATAAAACGATATT
>JANTHQ010000255.1 GCA_024762375.1 Anaerolineaceae bacterium | reverse complement strand
TTCGCCCCCTCGCTCTCTCTCACTCCCCCCTTCCCCCACGGGGAAGGGGGGATACAGGGGGGATGGGGGAAATAGAAAATATCCGGTTTTTATCAAAAAGTTTGCGTTTTTTATTTTGTCAAATCTCGAACTGCGTAAGGTGAGTTATTTGTTAAATTTTGGATACAGCCATCCGCCGACCCCGGCCAACAGTGCCGCGACCAAGATACCACCGATGCCGCACACAAACAATGCTGCCACAACCATGCTGATAGCCGATAGCAATTGCTCGGTGATGCCCGATTGCGCCATAGATGCCAATTGAGCATCGGAAAACTGGGTGAGAACGCCTGCACCAACCTGTTTGAATGTGACGCCAAATGCTGCCATCAACATTGCCACCAACCCCGATACCGTCCCGGCAACAACCCCGGCCAAAATACCGACGTTAAAGCCGTCGCGGGGGGTTTTGACCCGGTCTCCGGCGAACATTGCCGCGGCAATACCGGTGACAATCCACACGGTGATGAATGCGGGGGGTATGAGTACGGTTCGCAGCAGCGGGAATGCTATCTGATTGACCAGCAACAGTAGTGCTGCGGCGATGCCGCCGCCGATACCCGCTTTAATGGCGGCATTCAACAAAAGGTTTATGGTGGCGTGCACCAGTTTTGGGTTTTGCGATGGTTTTACCGTCAACAGTCGCTCCTTTTTCCCGCCGGTAGCGGTAGAATTGCGAAATGCATTATAGCATATTTGCAAAAATATGCTAAACAGATGCTCGGTCGCATCGTACAGAAAAAAAACGCGCTGCTCAATTTGAACAGCGCGTTTGGTTTACCGCTGGATTACATCATGCCCATTCCGGGAGCACCACCGGCGGGTGCGGGGGGCTCTGGTTCGGGGATGTCTGTGATGAGCGCTTCGGTGGTGAGGATCATGCTGGCAATAGATGCCGCATTGGAAATTGCGCTCTTGGTGACTTTTGCCGGGTCGATGATACCGGATTTTACCATATCTTCAAATTCTTCGGTCAGCACGTTGAAGCCAATGTTGCTGCCGTTGTCGCCATTGCGGCGGCGAATTTCTTCGACGATGACTGCGCCATCGAAACCGGCATTTTCTGCCAAACCGCGCATCGGAGCTTCCAATGCTTTGCGGACGATTTTGATGCCGGTGTTGATGTCGGGCACGTCGTGGGTCAGGTCAGCCAAGGCTTTTTGGGCTTTGATGAGTGCCACGCCACCGCCGGGAACCACACCTTCTTCCACTGCGGCGCGGGTTGCGCTCAGTGCGTCTTCCACGCGATGTTTCTTTTCTTTCAATTCGGTTTCGGTTGCAGCGCCAACGCCGATAACCGCGACGCCACCGGCCAGTTTCGCCAGGCGTTCCTGCAGTTTTTCGCGGTCATAATCGCTGGTGGAGTTTTCAATTTCGGCGCGGATTTGGTGGATGCGGCCTTGAATGGCTTCATCGCTGCCGGCACCGCCGACGATGGTGGTGTCGTCTTTGGTGGACGAGACTTTTTCGGCTGTGCCGAGGTCATCCAGTGTGGCGTTGCCGAGGTTTTTGCCGATTTCTTCACTGATAACTTCACCGCCGGTCAAAATGGCAATATCTTTCAGCATGGCTTTGCGGCGGTCGCCGAAGCCGGGAGCTTTCACGGCCAGCACGTTCAGCATACCGCGCAATTTGTTGAGCACCAGTGTTGCCAGCGCTTCGCCGTCAACGTCTTCGGCGATGATGACCAGGTCGCGTTTGCCGGTTTGAATCAGTTTTTCAAGAATTGGCACTAAATCTTGTGCGGACGAAATTTTCTTTTCGTGGATGAGGATTGACGGGTTTTGCAGGTTGGCTTCCATCGTGTCGGAGTCGGTGATGAAGTAGGGGCTGATGTAGCCGCGGTCAAACTGCATTCCGTCCACGTACGATGTTTCGAATTTTAAGCCTTTGCTTTCTTCAACGGTGATGACGCCGTCTTTACCGACTTTTTCCATCACTTCGGCGATGAGGTCGCCGATTTCTTCATCTGCGGCAGAAATGCTGGCAACGTCGGCGACGTTTTCACGCCCTTCGACGGGAATGGCCATATCGGCGACGGCTTCGGTGGCTTTGCGGGCGGCAATTTCGATACCGCGTTTCAGCAGCATGGCGTTTGCGCCGGCAGCGATGTTTTTCAACCCTTGGTTGGTGATGGCTTGCGCCAGCACGGTGGCGGTGGTGGTGCCGTCACCGGCGATGTCGTTGGTTTTGGTGGCGGCTTCTTTTAAAAGCTGCGCGCCCATATTTTCAAACGGATCTTCCAATTCAATTTCTTTGGCTACGGTCACACCATCGTGGGTGATGGTGGGTGCGCCCCATTTTTTGTCGATGGCGACGTTGCGTCCTTTGGGACCCAGTGTGGTTTTTACCGCATCGGCAAGGGTGTCGACGCCGCGTTTCAGCGCCCGACGAGCTTCTTCGTTAAAAGAAATCTGTTTTGCCATTGGTGTTTCACTCCTTTTTTGAATGAATTTGATTGTTTTCTGATAAGACTGCTCGGCATTAGCACCCAAAGGGTCAGAGTGCTAAAACCGACATCTATCATACTCAAAAAAGAAGGAATTTGCAAATATGGGGGCGTAATTTTGGCACTCTGGGGGAGTGAGTGCTAAATCGTGAAAAACCATCACTGCGTGTTCTTTGGGGCCTCCACCCGAAAACACGCAGTGGTTAAAATTACGAAACTATTCTTTGTCAGCAGTATCGTCGGTTGCGTTTTTGGCTGCTTCTGCTGCATCTTTCTCTTCGTCGGTCATTTGCGTTTTGAATTCGCGGATGGATTTGCCAATCGCACCGCCAATTTCCGGCAAACGGCCCACACCAAAAATCACAACGATGATGACCAAAATGATTAGCAGTTCAGGAACGCCAAGTGACGGCATAAGTTTTCTCCTTTTAAATGCGATTTATACGCAATTTCTTTGGGGGCATTATAGCACACCTTTCATGACTGGCAAATATCAAAAAAATGCCGATGCCGGGCAGTAAACTTTGCTCGCTCATTTTGCGGCATTATAATACATTTATGCTCAAAATTTATTTGTTGGGAACTTTTTATATCACGATAGATGATAATCCCGTTCCGGAGAGCGCATGGCACACCCGGCAGGCACGCCAATTGCTGAAAATTCTGCTCACCCACCGCGGTAAAATTGTGCCGCGTGATGCGCTGATTGATGCTTTATGGCGCGATGCCGACCCCCACAAAGCCGCCACAACCCTGCGTACCGCCATCAATGCATTGCGAAAAACGCTGGAGCCGAACCGCCCGCCATATACACCATCATCATTTATCGTGGCGCATGCACCCGGCTATAAATTCGAGCTGACCGGGCAGGTTTGGGTCGATGCCATCCAGTTTGATACATGGTTGGATGAAGCAGAGCACGCCGCCGATGACGCCGAACAGCAAGCATTGCTCGAACGGGCTTTGGCGCTGTACCGCGATGATTATCTGTGCGATGATTTGTATGATGATTGGACGGTGGCAGAACGCGACCGTCTCTACGAGCGATATTTGTGGGCTTTGGCGGCACAAGCCGAGATTCTGGCGCGCCGTGGCGATTACGACCGCGCCATTGCCGGACTGCGCCGGGTCATCGCCCGTGACCCCGGCCGAGAACCGGTCTATCGTACCCTGATGCGTTACCACATGCGGCAGGGTGATATGGTGGCTGCGCTGAAGGCGTTTGAGCAGTTGCGCCACTATCTGGCGACCGAACTCGGCGCCGACCCGTCGCCGCAAACGCTGGCGTTGCACCAAGCCATTCTGAACGGTCAACTGCCCGAACCGTCTGCACCGGTTGTACCGGAAACGATAGCCACTTCGCCCCTTGAAACTGTTTTTGTCGGGCGGCAGGCAGAACTGAAACAGTTGATACGGGTGTTGGATGCACTGACACAACTGCATGGCCGAATGATTTGTTTGACCGGCGAAAGTGGCGTCGGAAAAACCACGCTCGCCGGAATGTTACTGCGCCGCGCCGATTCCGCGCAAGTGACGATTTTGACTGCACACTGTCAACTCGCGGAACAATCACTGCCATTCGCACCGATAGTCGCCGCACTCGAAAGTTATAT
>JANTHQ010000254.1 GCA_024762375.1 Anaerolineaceae bacterium | reverse complement strand
TTCTGGCTATCATCGGGCGTTCCGGATCGGGGAAAACCACCACATTACATCTACTCGCCGGATTGGAAACGCCCACATCCGGGGAAATACATTTTCAAGGGCAAGACATCAGCCATCTGAATGAAGACGATTTGGCGGTGTGGCGGCGCGAACACGTGGGCTTGGTTTTTCAAGCCTTCTATCTCATCCCCACCCTTTCTGCACTGGAAAATGTCGCGCTTCCCCTGTATCCGACATCTTTACCGGCGAAAGAACGTCACCAAATGGCGAAAGAACGGTTGGCGCAAGTTGGGCTGGAACACCGACTCGACCATCGCCCCGGTCAACTCAGCGGCGGCGAGCAGCAACGTGTCGCCATTGCGCGGGCGCTGATTAATCGCCCCGGTATCATTTTGGCGGATGAACCGACCGGCAATTTGGACAGCGAAACGGGCGCAGACGTGATGCGCTTGCTCCGGCAACTCAATCGCGAAGAAAATGTAGCCATCGTCATCATCACCCACGACCCGGAAGTGGCTGCTGCCGCCGACCGGACAATCACCATGAAAGACGGCAGAATCATTGCGCCGCAGGCCGGGGGGCTTGGGGGGTAGTTCCCCCATTTCTTTTCTTGAAATTCTTATGAAAGGCGCAAATGTTGCAGCACAATAATTTTAAAAATGGAGATAACCATGCATAAAGTCACAATTTTGGCAATGTTAATTTTCGGCGCACTGTTGGCCGGATGTGGCGTTAGTGCCGCCCCGGCGCAATCTGTTCCCACCGCCCCGCCGGGGGTAACATCAGTGGAAATTATTTACCTGAACCACGGTCCGGTGCGGGGCGTTCTGACCGATATAGACAAATTGCTGGCAAATTACGGCGAAAAAGTGGCCGTCACCCGCTACGATTTCAATTCTCCGGAAGGTGAAACGTTTGCCCAATCTCACGATTTGAAAGGCCATATTCCGCTGGCAATCTTTGTCAACGGTTCGATGGATTTCACGGTGGGCGAGCGTTCCGGGCAATTTTACAGCTTTCCGCAGGGGCAAGGAACCGGCGTTGTGCCGGATGGCGCGTGGAGTCTCGATGATTTGCAGCAGGTGTTAGACGGGGCGGTGGAGTAAAATTGATGGCAGCCTACATTTTTTCCCAGTTTCTGCACCGTCCGGCGCGGGCGTTGGGCGTGATAGGAGGCATTGCGCTGGGTGCGGCGCTTTTTGTGGCGTTGAATGCGCTGGGTGCCGGATTTCGGCAGGCCTCGCAAGCGCCGTTGGCCGGCGTCGCCGCCGATTTGCTGATTACCCGTCCCGCGACCGGCGAGACTGCCGCCGCCCAGCGCACTCGCGGGGTACGTTTGCCGTTCGGCTCCGTCCCCTTTCAACCGGATGAAGTGGCGCGGGCACAAACGGTGGACGGTATCGTGGAGGTTGCCACCGCGCTCGAAATTTGGGATTTCGGTGCGAGCCAGTATCAAATTGTTTTGGGAGTAAACCCCGACCAAAATGGGGTGGGTCCGGGTAAAATTTTGCGGGACGGGCTGGTATCCGGACGGGTATTTAAAGCGGATGAACCGGGCGTTGCCGTGGCCGACCGGCATTATGCCGCCATTTTCAGCCTGAAACCGGGTGATTCCGTCTCCATTGGCGGCCAAAGTTTTCAATTGGTGGGGATTGTTGACCAGCAGGGCAGCAGTCAAGCGGGCGCCGCGAACCTGTACATTCCATTGACCGAAGCGCAAAAATTGGTTGAAATGGATGCCGGGCAAATCAATCAGATTTATGCCCGTGTCGATGATGCGAGCCGGGTGGATACGATTGTCGGTGATTTGACGGCGCAATTGGGCACCATCAGCGCGATGAGTCAGGAAAGTATTTTGCAGGTGATGGGCGGCGTGGCACGCATTTCGACCAAATTCTCGACGATTGCCGGACTGGTGGGCATGTTCGGCGGGGTGCTGCTGGCGTGGGTTGCGCTGGGCGGGCTAATCACCGAGCGGCGGCGGGAGATTGGGATAATGAAGGCAATCGGCTGGCGCAGCGGTGATGTTATCCGTGTTTTTATGGGGGAGATTTTTCTGCTGGGGCTGCTGGGCGGCGTGCTGGGAATCGCACTGGGGGCAGGGTTGGCGGCGGTGATGGGATATTTGCCCGCTCCCGCGGTGTCGGTCAATGAAACGTTGCCCGGTTTGGCGGCAGTCGATGTTCCCGCAGCAGCAAACCGGTTAACGGCAAGCGTGAGTTTCAACACGATGTCGTTGGCGCTGCTCATTGCCATCGGCGGGGCATTGCTCGCCGGCTGGCGCAGCGTTCGGCAAGCCGCAGGCCTCAAACCCGCGCAGATATTGCACGACGCTTGACATCGAATCCATTATGAGTGTTTGAGCACAACTCTTACGCCTCAACGCGATAGTTGCGCATCAAGCCCATATCTTCGTGTTCCAAATTATGGCAGTGATACAGATACAGTCCGGTGAAATCGGTGAATTTCATCAGCAGTTTCACCCGCTCGCCGGGCATTAACAGCACCACGTCTTTCCAGCCGTCATCCACATACCCATCGCTCACCGATTCCCACGCCGAGCGATACTGCGATGCCACCTGCCGCTCGACCACCTGAAATTGCAATCCGTGTACGTGCATCGGGTGCGCCATACCACCGCCCATCATTCCCATCCCGCCACTGGTATTCACGAATTCCCACATTTCCAGCGTGTCCAATTTTACTACCTCGTTCGGTGCGGTGGCGGTCATCTCAAACGTGCGCCCGTTCAATAGCCATTGCATGCGCGCCATCGCAATTTCAAACCGGCGGGGGTTGTCGCCATTGACGGCATCTTCCACCCGATAGCGGGGAATGGGTGTCAGCGTTTCCAGCAGTGTCGGGTTTTCCGCGCCTTCTTTTGCCACCTTCACTTTCAGCACGGAAAATTCCGCGCCGTTGGGCACGCCGCTGCCATTACCGGGTGTCGCGCCGAAAAACGGCAGACTTTTCAGGATGAGTTCGCTGCCCAAATCCCATTGGCTGAAATCCACCCACAGTTCGATGCGTTCTGCGGGGGCGAGTGTCACATAATCGCGCCGGACGGGTTTTTCCAGCAGTCCGCCATCGGTGCCGATGACCGTGAGCGGTGTGCCGTCTGCCCAGCCCAGTTTATAGATACGGGAATTTGAGCCGTTCAAAAAGCGCAAGCGATAGGCGCGCCGTTCCACCGAGAGTTCCATTTCGGGCTTGCCATTCACCAGCAGTCGGTTGCCCAAAAATCCCATCATTTGATCCATCATCCCGTTGGGCAGATACACCAGTTGATTGTTATCATCCACCACTCTATCTTGCAACACCAGCGGAATATCGTAATCGCCGGAAGGCAAACCGAGCGCGGCTTCTTCATCATCCGAAACGATGAACAGCCCTGCCATGCCACCGTACACCTGCGGTCCGGTGCGTCCGTGCGGGTGGGGGTGATACCAGTACATCCCGGCGCGGTTGAGAATGTCGAATTCATAGGTATATGATTCGCCACTGCCGACCGCAAAACGCGGATGCCCGTCCATATCATCGGGGATGTGGAACCCGTGCCAGTGGGTGATGGATTCTTCTGGCAGTTCATTGGTGAAATTGATACGAATGCGCTGACCCTTTTTCACGCGGAAAGTCGGTCCGAGGTATGAATCGCCGACCGCTTGCAGGCTGGCGGGGTCGCCGCCGAGCGGTTTTCCCCGATATACCCACACGTTGGTTTCTTTGCCGGGGAAGATGGGCACACTGGCAGGGGTGGCACGCAGCGAGTATTCCGCATCGAGTGCGCGTTTCACCGCGGCGGCGGTCGGCGTGGGGGCGCCGGTGGCTGCCGGGCTGCCGGTGGTGGCGGTCGGGGCGATGGCGGCGGTTGCCGCCGGTTCGGTGCGGCACGCGCTGAGCAGTGCCCCCGCGCCGCCGGTTGCCAGCAGTGTCGCGCCCAAGCCCGACCAGCGTAAAAATTTTCTTCGAGAGAGATGTGAATTTGTCATTAAAAAGTTCCTTTAATTGTGAGAATTTGGTATTGCGTGAAACGTGAGAATTTGGCAAAATCAAAACCCCAAAAGTCTTCCTGTAAAAATCGTGTATTTTCGATTTCCCCCATCC
>JANTHQ010000253.1 GCA_024762375.1 Anaerolineaceae bacterium | reverse complement strand
AACATTTTGCCCTGTCCGGCGCGCCAGCGCAGCTTTTTTCCCGGCTGGAAGATTATCGCTTCCACTTGCTGAACCGGTTGGGGCAATTGCAGGAATCGTTTCCATCCAAAATTGTCAAAGGATTGGCATTCAGCCCGCTGACCAACATCCGCGAGTTTGTCCACAGTTATTTGCTGGATGAAAATTTGGTGGATGTAGACAATTTGCGCCAGCAGTTGGAAACGATGCGTCATTTTGAGGCATTGGCGGCAGATGTGCGCGAGCGAATTGCCGCCCTGGACAAAATCGAGGAACTCGACCGCGAACGTGCCACCCGGCGGCGTTTGCGACTGACCAACGGCTATATTTTCCGCCGCGCCGGCAGCGATGCCAAACTGGCTGAGCTGAAATTGGCACGTCAGGAATTCGATGAAAAACAGGTGGAACTGACCCGGCTGGAACTCCGGCGCGACGATTTGCACGAGCAGTTGCAATTCGCCCAACAAGCCCTGCTGGATGCGCAGGTGGCGTTGGCAACCGACACCACCGCCACCCGCGAAAAATCGCTGCGGGAGCGGATTGCCCAACTCGGCGCGGACGTGTCGGCGCTGCAACAAACGGCGGAACGGGTGAAAACCGCGCTGGGGCAGGAACACGCCGATGCTTGTAAACTGCGCGATTTTCTGCACGCCGACGGGCTGGATGTACCGCCCGAACTGGAGACGTTCATCGCCGCTACTGCTGCCGCTGACCTCGCCCCCGATATGGTTTTTCCCGATTTTCAGCCCATCAGCGACCAATATGCCGCCCAAATGGCGCTCATCAAAAATGAAAGCCGCGAATTGCGCGCAGAAGCCGCGCAACTTCAACAGGAAATCAACAAATTGCGCACCGGCGACCGCGCCGTCAGCTATCAATCCGAAGCCCCGCAATCGGCTGAATTGCGCCAATTGTTGCGCGCCGAATTGGGACTCTCGGCGGAAGAGGTTCAGCCGCTGTTTGAAACCCTGCACATCCCCGATGAAAGTTGGCAGGATGCGGTGGAGGGCATTTTGGGGCGCGCCCGTTTCGACCTGCTGGTCCCGCCCGAACATTATGATGCGGCGATGCGCCTGTATCGCCGTTACCGCATTGAGCGCCGGTTGCACGGCGTGGGCTTGCCCGACACGGAGCGCATTGCCCGCCATTTGGCGTCGCGCCCGCGTGGGGCAGGGGAGGGGCTGGCGGCAGAAGTGCAGACCGACCATCCCGCCGCCCGCGCGCTGGTCAATTTGCTGCTCGGCGGAATGGTGAAATGCGATTCGCTGGACGAGTTGCGCCACCACCGCACCGCCGTCACCCGCGAATGTTTTGTGCGCCGCAACTTCACCACCCGCCATTTGAATCCCCGTTTTTACCGCCGTTGGGTTATCGGTGAGCGCGCCGCCGCTCGCCAAATTGAACAGCGGCAGGAACGGCTGGACGCCATCGCGCAGGAATTGACCGCCCGGCAGACGAAAATCAATGCGCTGAAAGAACGGCTGGCGCTCACCCGCGACAAAATGCGCCGTCACATCGAGTTGAGCCGCGATTTGCCACAGTTGGCGCGTCTGCCGGAACTGACCGCCGAACTTTCGGAGGCGCGGGGCGCGCTGGCGGCGCTTGACACCCAGACGGTCGACTCGCTGAAAGCGGCGGTTGCCATGCACGAATCGACCGTGAAACGTCACCAAACAGACCTCGATGCGCTGGGAGAGAAAATCGGCGGGTTGAAAAACGCGCTGCACGCGCTGGAAACGGAGACCATCCCCGCGCTGGAACAGCGTGCCGCCGAATTGTTGCAGGAAGCGAAGGCGTTTTTGGCGTGGGATGATGCCGCCGATTTGGAAGAAGCGGCGGAAGCGGAATACGAACGGCGGCGCAAACGCAAGCCGCTGGAAACCATCCGCGATAACGCCGAAAATCAGGAGCGAAAATATCAATCCGGCGAAATTGGCAGCCGCGATAAATTGCGCGACGCGAAAAAAGAATATAGCCTGCAATATCAATTTGGGTATGATGATGCGGAAGATGCCGCCCGCTATCTGCGTGAGCGCGAAAAATATGTCGAATCAACCCTGCCAGAATATGAAGAACGAATCGCCACTTTGCGTGGGCAGGCAGAGCAGGAATTGGTAGAGAATTTCATCCACCGCCTGCGCGAACAGATTGAAGATGCCCGCCAGCAGTTGGAGTATCTGAATGCCACCCTGTCGAAATTGCGGTTCGGCGGTGAGCAATTCAAATTTATCACCAAACCGGAGCCATCGCTCAAACAGGTGTATGATATGATTATGGACAGCCAATATGTGCTGGGAGAATCGCTGTTTGAGTCGGAATTTCGGCAGAAATATCAGCAGGGATGGGATTTGCTTTTTGAGCGGCTGACAGCGGCATACGATGAATCGCAATCGGAATTGCGCGAATTACAGGATTACCGCAATTATTTGCAGTACGACATCCGCATTCATTACCCCAACGGCGACAGCGCACTGCTGAGCCGAATTAACGCCAAAAAATCGGGCGGCGAAACCACCACGCCGTTTTACGTGGCGATGGCGGCGTCGTTTGCGCAGGCGTACCGGCTCAACCAATCCCGCCCGGCGGACACCATCCGGCTGGCAATGTTCGATGAGGCGTTCGGCAAAATGGACGCCGCCCGCACCGCCAGTTCGCTCAAATTTATGGTGGACAACCAATTGCAGGTATTGCTCGCCACTCCGCCGGACAAAGCCGCCAGCCTGCTGCCGTATGTCGATTCGGTGCGCACCGTGGTACGCGAAAACAACCACGCCTTCGTGATAGAAATCGACAAAACGGACATGCTCGCACGGTTGGAAGGGTGAGCGTTGATGTGGTATAATTTCTGTACAACTGCAAGTTGAGGTGTTGTATGGCGGTGTCATTGCAAGAAAAAACCATCACCCCTGAAATTATTGCCTTTATCCGGCAAGCAATTATTGATGCGATTCACCCACAGCAAATCGTGCTGTTTGGGTCGCACGCGCGCGGAGATGCCGATGAGGGCAGTGATTTGGATTTGTTGATTGTCCATAATTCCACCCAATCAAATCGCCAGATTCGCCGCCAGATTGACCGGCTATTTTTGCACCGTCGCTTCGGGCTAGATTTGCTGGTGCGCACGCCGGCAGAAGTACGCCGCAATCTTGCGGACAACAATCCGTTTTACACCCGACATATTTTCGGTGAGGGAGTGGTGCTGTATGAGCGACAGTGAAACACGCAAACCCATTGAAACCCCACAAGAGTGGTTTCGCCTCGCCGAAGAAAATTTACTGGTGGCAGAGCAAGCATTGGCAGCAGATATGCCGGTATTCCACACGATTTGTTTTTTGGCTCAAAGCGCGGCAGAGAAATATTTGAAAGGATATTTGATTGCAGCCGGATGGACGCTGGAGAAAACCCACGATATTGTAGTATTGCTCGGAATATGTGTGGAATATGATTCGGCATTTGAAGAACTGTTGGATGGTGGTGTAATACTGAATGAGTATATTGTTGCCGGAAGATATCCGGGTGATTTGGCATTTGAGGAAATTGGAAGCGAAGAAGCAAAAGAAGCTGTTAAAATTGTACGCCAAATCAGAAGATTGATTTTTCCGAAGTAAAGGAACATATGCTTTCAGAGCGAGTGAAACAGGCAATCGAAAATGTATTCGATGACAAAAAACAGGAAATGTTGAATTTCATCAACCATCTGCTCCGGCAGCAGCACAGCGAAAATGAACAAACTGCCAAATATAATTTTTCTGATATTGCGGGCAAGTTAACATGGCGCGGTGATGCAGTTGCGATTCAGAGAGAGATGCGAGATGAATGGTAACTCCCCATGCCCACCCCGACCTTTACCCCCACCGCCGATGTGCGCGCCATCATCAACCGCCTGCTGGATATTTTCGAGCGGCGCGGCGGCGCACCGAAACAAACCGTGCGCGTCACACTGACCGACACCCCTGCCAACCTGCCCGGCTATTTCAGCCAAACCGACCCCGCCCCGCGCGTTGCCGCCAACGAGCAACTGCAATCGCTGGCGGCACAGAATGCCCTGCGGCTGGACTGGCAGCCGGGGCAGAAAAATCATCTGCTGGCACG
>JANTHQ010000252.1 GCA_024762375.1 Anaerolineaceae bacterium | reverse complement strand
TTGGTGGCTTGCTCTTTGGCCTGTTCTTGAACTTGAGCGGCTTTGGTGCGTGCCTCGGCCAGAATGCTCTCGGCGCGAGTGCGGGCATCTGCCACGATTGCATCGGCTTTGGCACGAGAATCTGCCAGCGATTCACCGGCGACGGTACGGAATTCATCCGATTTTTCCATCAACTGTGCGCGAGTTTCTTCGCCGCTTTGGGGTGCGAGCATCAGTGCGACGGCTGCGCCAATCAACCCGCCGATAACCAGTCCTGCAAAAAATTCACCACCACTATTTTGGTTTGCCATATAAATTGCCTCCTTTTACGTTCTCTTGTCTGAAAATTCTCAATATGTTCTTATTTGCTTGCACGCCGGTTGCGGGCAAACAGCGATTTACCGATTGCTTTGGCGGCGGCAACAGTGCTCACCGCGCCGATAACCGGTTTGACGGCTTCTTCTGTTACCACATTGACCCGACTGTGGACGGTTCGCACGGTATCGTTGGCGATGGATGCCGTTTCGTTGGCTTTGTCGAGCAGGGGCATCAACCGATTTTGCAGCAAATCTACCAAATCGTTCAATTTTAGCGCTAGATAAACCAGCGCGACAATCAACACCATTGCCAGCAAAGCGATGACCAGTGTTCCCAGCGCCAGTAAAATCAAAGAAATGTCGCGCAAAACGGCGGCAATGTCCGGGTGAATGAACAGATAGATACCCACGCCAATGAATAATATCAGCAGGATGACCATCACCACAATAGCGGCAATGATGGGCCCTTTGCTGGTTGGTTTGGCAGAAAACTTCTGCGTGTTTTCTGTGCGGGCGATTGATGTGTTGTCTGTGTTTGAATTGTAGTCGGGCATAGTTATTTTCCTTGTAGCCAACGGGTTAAAAAAAGTGCGAGCCAACTGACCGCAGAGGCTTCGATGAAATGGGTTGTTCCGATGGTGTATAAATTCATTCCCAGCGCGGTGGCAATTGCTTGCCCGCCCCAAAAACCGATGATCCCCGCGGCAAGATACATTACCAGCATTTTCAGGGTTTTCCCCTGCCATAGATGGAATATCGAGCTGTATAGACTACCGAAAACGACCGAAAGGACGATTGCCGGTGACATACGACACCCACTGACTTATGGTTAAACGCTACTATCAATCATAGACTCAAATGCGGATTTTGTCTAATTATCAAGCGTAATCCATCCCCGGCGAAGGGCGTACTTTACGATGTCGGCAGTGCTTTTGGCGTTGATTTTTCGCATAATATTGGCACGGTGGGTTTCGACGGTTTTGACGCTGACGGTCAATGCCTCGCTGATGTTGCGTGTGGAATGCCCCTCGGCGATGAGTTGTGCCACTTCCCGCTCGCGGGTGGTCAGTTGCATAGTTTTTGATGCCGCCGGTGCACGCGACAGATAGTCGTCAATTAAATCTTTGGAAATGACGGGGCTTAAATACGCGCCACCGCCGATAACCGCGCGAATGGCATTCACCACTTCGGTGGCGTCTGCCTGCTTGACGACATACCCGTTTGCGCCCGCTTGCAGTGCTTCGGTCACATAGGCGTGCGTGGCGTGCATTGACAGGATGATGAGTTTTAGTTGCGGGTGCGACTGCCGCAATTGCCGTACCGTTTCGATGCCGTTCATATTGGGCATCGAAATATCGGCCACCACCACATCCGGTTGCAGCGAATCCACCAGCCCCAACGCTTCGCGCCCGTCGCCTGCCCCGCCGACAACGTGCATATCCGGTTCGGAATTGAGCAGGGCTCGCAGCCCTTCTCGCAATACCGCGTGGTCATCCACCAAAAGAATGTTTATCATCGATTAGCCATCAGCCTGCAGTTATCAGTTTTCAGCAACCAGCTATCAGCAATAAAACCGAAAACCGTAAACTATATCGGCAACGACACATCTATTTTTGTGCCCTGCCCCGGTTGAGATTCTATTGAAAATTCGCCACGCAACAAATTTACCCGTTCACGCATGCCGGCAATCCCCAGCGATGGCGTGCGGGCCAGCAGCGCTGTGTCGAAACCGTGCCCGTCATCGGCAATGGTGAGCCGTACCTGACCGTCTCGCTGGTGCAGAAAAATTTCCGCAGACGAGGCTTCGGCGTGTTTGCTGATGTTCGTCAGCGCCTCCACCACCAGCCGGTAGAGGGTCGTTTTCAGTTCAATGGGGATGGTCTGCTCATCCAGCGCGGCATCCAGCCCGATGGCGAGATTTGCCCGCTGTTCCACTCGGTCGATATACCATTCCAGCGTGGCAACCAGCCCGATATCATCCAGCATCGCCGGGCGAAGTTCGTGCGACAGCGTGCGTGCTTTTTCCTGCGCTTCCGCCGCCATATCCTGCACCGCCTGCAAACTGGCCGATTGCGGGCTGTTTTTCGCCACCATCGACAGGCTGAAGCGCAGCGCGGTGAGCGTCTGCCCCAACTCGTCGTGAATTTCGTGCGCGATGCGCCGCCGTTCCGCTTCTTCTGCCGAAAGTAATCGCCGCGAAACGGTGCGCAAATCGTCAATCGTTTTCTCCAGCGTGGCGACCATCTGATTGAACGCCGATGCCAGAAAGCCCAATTCATCGTCCCGTTCCAGCGAAATTCGGTGTGACAAATCGCCGCGGCTGATGCGTTCTGCGCTGGCATGCAGCACTTTTATCGGCTGCAGAATCCAGCCGCTAAAAATGCGGGCGGTGGTGATTGCCAGCGCCAGCGCAAACAGCAAAATCGCGCCCAGCAAAATCAGCAGCGAGCGCAGTCCGGCGCTGGCTTCTGCCTGCGGCAGTTCGATGACCACCTGCCACGGCGTATTTTTGATTGCTGCCGTGTGTCCCACCACCGTCTCGCCGCGCCAACCGCGATACGCCGTTTTGCGGGCGATGGCAGATTGCACGGCTGCTGTGTCGGGCAGATATTCTTTCGGGGCGGTGAGAATCGGCTGCCATTGCAAATTGGTGAGATACAGATAGCCGTTTGTGCCGACCGCCAGCGAAGCCAGCGGCTGCCACGCGGGGGCAGCATCGACGACCGTCACCTGCACCCCGTTTTCGGCGGGTGTCGCGATGACCAGCAGCGGGATGGCGCTATTTTCGGCGAACATCAGGGTTACGGCCGGTGTTCCCCGGCGCGCCACATCGAAAATTTCCGTCTGAGCGAGTGTCTGCTGCGAAAGCTGGGGCGCACTCTGCCAGCGGTTGGCGGTCAGTCTGCCATCGGCGGAAAAAATCATCACCCCCAGCACGTGCGGCTCATTCAGCAGTGCGGCAGGGTCGGCAGATTGGTCAATTTGGCGGCGGGTTTCCGAAACCAGCGCATCCAGTTCGGCGGTTATCTGGGCGGCAATCGCCGCGATGCGGGGGTCGGATTGGATGCTGGGCGGCAGGGTCGTTTGCCCGGATTGTACCGCCGCCACCAAATCGCCCAGCGATTGCGCCAGCCGGTCGGCGGTGGCTTGCTGTGCGAGGTCGGCCTCTCGCCGCTGCAATTGCACACTGATGAGCACCATCGGCACGGCAACCAGCAGCAACAGGCTCACAATCACCAAACTCAGGGTGATGGTCATCTGTCGCTGCAGCGGGCTATTTTGTTGCGAGGGGGATGGTTTGGATTGCATTATTTCATCCGTAGTGAGCGCAGGCGATTGAGCGCTGCCGCCAGTTCATAGGCGCGGAAGGCGACAAAATCACCGCCCGGGCGCGAGTCGAGCGCGTCCAGCCCGCGCCGGTGGAGTTCCGCCATCACGGCGCGCACAATTTCGCCGACGGTGGCATCGCCGTGCATGTATTTTTCGCGCGCCAGATTGAGTGCTTGCCCGATGGCGCGCACCTGCCCTTCGTCCACCAATTGCGCCACCAAACTCACGTCAATTTCTTCTGTGCCGAACAGCACCGCCCGCAGCGCACGCCCTTTGATGCTCACCGCTCGTTTGCCCTTGCGCGGATTCAGGCTATCTGCCAGCGGAATGCGGGCAGTCACTGCGTCCGGCCATCCGCCCGACACTTCTGCGTGCCGTCCGGTGGGCATATCCGCCGCAATTTTTTTGGCTTGCGCGGTCACATCGCGCGGGATGTATGCGTCCATCCGAATGACGGTATCGGCGACATCAAAATAATCGCCGCTGCC
>JANTHQ010000251.1 GCA_024762375.1 Anaerolineaceae bacterium | reverse complement strand
AGAGGTTTTTTCGCACATTTTCAAAATTGCCGCTTTCTTTGCCTTCTATCGTGCCGTGGTCGATACCGGTATTTCACGACCACTGGCGCTGTTGCTGCGCACCGAGAAAGAGCGCGAAAAAGCGTTGGAAGCCGAAGTTGCCGCCCGCACCGCCGAACTCCGTGCCAGCGAAGCACGCTATCGCCACCTGACCGAGCGTCTGCCCGATTTGGTGTATCGCTACCGCTGGACCGAACCGCGCGGGTACACATATATGAACCCGGCAACAGAGCAGATTACCGGCTATAAACCGGAAGAATTTTACGCCAACCCCAAATTATTCTTCAACATCACCCACCCGGACGACCAGCCGTTTTGGGAAGCGACCAGCAAAGTCACCCGGGATTTTCCATGGCACAAACCGATTGTCTCTCGCATTACTCACAAAAATGGGCAAACGGTTTGGCTGGAAGAACGCATCGTGCCCCTTTTTGATGCCACCGGTACACTGGAGGCTATCGAAGGTGTCATCCGTGACATTACGGCCCAAAAACAGGCAGAGGATGCGCTGAAACGCCATGCCGAACAAATGGCTTTTCTGTATCGCACCAGTACAATTTTGAACGCATCCCTTGATTTGGATGTGGTTTTAAATACCCTGCTGCAAGAAGCACAAAACCTGTTCCGCACCAATGGCGGCGAAGTTTGGCTGGTTGACCGGCGCGCGAATGAACTGGTCTGTTATGGCGCAATCCATAAACACAGCGAAAAGGTTGTGGATAGGCGTATGCCGCTGGATGCCGGGTTCGCCGGCGCGGCAGTCGCCGCTGGAGAAACGCTGAACATCCCCGATGTAACCGGTGACGACCGCTTCTATCCACTGTTTGACCCGCAAGAGGCACTGGAAATCAAATCACTGGTTACCGTGCCACTCAAATCTCGCCAGCGCACCATCGGTGTCATTCAACTGGGGTCATCAAACATCAGCGCATTTTCGGCAGACGATGTCCAATTTTTGGAATCGCTGGCAGGCATTGCCACCATCGCCATTGAAAATGCGCGGCTGTACCGTCAGGCGATTGACGATGCGCAAACCAAACTAACCCTGCTGAAAGAAGTGAATCATCGGGTAAAAAACAATCTGGCGGCAATTTCCGGCCTGCTCTATCTGGAAAAACGAAAAATGGGCAAAATGCTGGATGAACGTTACGAAGAAAGCATCCAAAATCTCATCAACCGCGTGCACGGATTGTCTGCGGTACACAATCTGTTATCGTCAACCGAATGGCGGCCTGTGTCATTAAAATTACTGCTGGATGATATCGTGCGCACTACCATTCGCGCCACCAGCCACGACCCAATCGATGTTTCGGTAACAGCGCCCAACGTGCAGGTGCAATCGGAGCAGGCACACCATCTGGGGTTGGTCATTAACGAGTTGACCATCAATAGTTTAAAACATGCACCCACCAACGGCCGCAAATTAAAAATTGATGTGACAGCATCAGTCAATGATGCTATTATTACATTAATCTTCCGCGATAATGGCACGGGTTACCCACCGGATGTCCTGAATCGGCAGCCACAGCCGGGGCACATCGGGTTCGATTTACTGGAAAGTATCGTACAAAAGAATCTATCCGGGCACTGCAATTTTTATAACCGGAATGGCGCCGTCGCCGAAATTACCTTCGAGTTGGATACGTTGGCGCCGACGACCCGCTGGTAAATTAGGGGGGAAAGCTGATGACCAACCAACAGACACGAGTTTTGATAGTTGAAGATGATTGTTTGATTCGGGATTTGGTACACGAACAGTTGGACAAAGAAGGTTACGAAGTTGTCGGCGAGGCGGTAAACGGTGTGGAAGCCATTTCTCGAACAATGGAATTGAAACCGGATGTGGTGCTGATGGACATTCGCATGCCTGAAATGGACGGCATCGAAGCGACGCGGCAAATTTGGCGCAACCGCCCCACCCCGGTGGTGGTGCTGTCGGCATTTGATACCCCGCAATTGCTCGATGAAGCCATCGCCGCAGGCGCATCGGCATATCTCATCAAACCGCCCACCCGCGGCGACATCAACCGCGCCATCAAAACATCGGTGGCGCGATTTAAAGAATTCATCACCGTCAAAAACCAAGCCACAGAATTGCAGAATGCCGTCAACGGGCTGGATCAGTTGCAGGGCATCATCAATATTTGCGCCAGTTGCAAACGGATTCATGATGAAAATGGCGACTGGGTTCCACTGGAATTGTATATCGAGCGGCACAGCAACGTTTCATTTAGCCACGGATTATGCCCCGATTGTGCCGAAACGCTCTACCCGAAATTTTTCGGCCCAAAAGCGTACGACGATTAACGGCTATGCCTGTCCATAACTCATTTCCAGCGCATGCACAAGCCGTACCAGCGTGCGATTGACCGGCACAGAAATGCCATAAACAGTACCGATGCGCACGACTTCGCCGTTTATGGCGTCAATCTCCGTGCGACTGCGACGGCTCACATCGCTGAACATGGACGAGCGAGTTTCACGGGTGGATGCGACCACCTGCAATACCTGCGCCACCGGGTCGGCATACGGCAGCGAAACGTTCAGCGCATTTGCCACGGCCACGGCTTCCATCACCGCATCTGTCAAAATCGCTCGCGCTGCGGGCGCATCGAGCAGAAAACCGTTTTTCTGCCCCAAGATGGCGGTCAACGCATTGACCCCCGCATTGATGACCAGTTTTCCCCATAAAACCGTTTCCACGTTTTCCACCGTGGTGCACGGCAAACCCGCCTGCTGAAACAAATCCTGCATCGCTCGCACCGGTTTTTCTACCGCGGGCCAAATTGCCAGCTGGATATTCCCCGCACCGGAATGATATACCGTGTTGGGAGAAAGGATTGTCGCGCCATTGGTGGAAACACCCGCCACCGCACGATTCTCTCCCAGCGCCGCCGCCAGTTTTTCGACATTGCCCAGCCCGTTTTGCAGCGTGATGGCGATGCCGTCTGCCGTCAAAATGGTGGCAGAAACCTGCGCCGCATAATCGGTATCGAACGTTTTGACGCACACCAGCGCGATATCCGCCCAGCCGGTTGCTTGCGCCGGGTCGGCGGTCGCGCGCACCGTCCGAACAGATTCCGTGCCGTCGCGGTGGCGCAGGGTGAGCGATTGCGGTTCGATGGTGGGCGCGGCGCGGCGGCTGACGAGCAGCACATCTGCCAGCGGCGAAAGATATCCCGCCAGCAGACTGCCCACCGCGCCCGCGCCAATAATTGCGATTTTCACAGTAACCTCCGTCAGTATAACTGCTCCAACACTTCATCTTTGATGGTATAACTGTGTTCGGCTGTGGGGAAAGTTCCGGCGGCGACTTCAGCTTTATATTGGCGCAGGGCGTCTACCATTTGCGGCTGCAGTTGCGCATACTGTTTGACAAATTTCGGCACAAAACGGTCAAACAGCCCGACCATATCGTGCATCACCAGCACCTGCGCATCGCAATGGGGGCCCGCACCAATGCCGATGGTCGGCACGCGCACCGCTTCGGTGATGAGTTTTGCCACCCGGTCGGGAATCGCTTCCAGCACGATGGAAAAACAGCCCGCATCCTGCAACGCTTTGGCATCGGCGATGAGTTGCCGCACCGCAGCGGCGTCTTTGCCCTGCACTTTGAAACCGCCCAGTTTTGAAACCGTCTGCGGCGTCAGCCCGATATGCCCCATCACCGGGATTCCGGCGCGCACCACCGCTTCCACAATCGGCGCGACCTGCTCGCCGCCTTCCAGTTTCACCGCTTCCATACCGGCTTCTTTCAAAAAACGCCCGGCATTGTGGATGGCTTCATCGGGGTTGGTGTACGACATAAAGGGCATATCGCCCACCAAAAAGGCGCGCTTCGCCCCTCGAGCCACCGCGCGGCAATGGTGCAGCATTTCATCCACGGTGATGGAAACAGTATTCGGCAACCCCAGCACCACCATCGCCAGCGAATCGCCGACCAGCACCACATCAATTTCGGCTTTGTCGGCGACCAGCGCGGTGGGATAATCGTATGCTGTGACCATTGAGAATTTTTCACCGCGATTTTTGTACGCTTGCAAATCGAGAATAGAAACTTTCGTCATCGAAATATCCTCCTCTGTTTGA
>JANTHQ010000250.1 GCA_024762375.1 Anaerolineaceae bacterium | reverse complement strand
CCGCATCGCGCCCGCCATCTACCAGATAATGGCGATATGTGCGCCCGTCATCGGGGTGAACGAGCGTATCTTCGATGACTTTCAGAAACGGGTGGTCGAGCAGATAACGGCTGGACGCGATTTTCCACGGTTTGGGCGTGCTCATTCTTTCAGCACCGCCAACGCTTCGGGCAGGGTGAACGCGCCGCTGTACAGCGCTTTGCCAATGATGAGGCCCTCGATATTCCCATCTGCTGAATTTGCCCAGCGCACATCATTCAGGCTGGCGACACCGCCGGAAATGATGACTCTCAACCCGGTTTTTTCGGCGAGTTCCAAACTGGCGGGCAAGTTGATGCCGCTCAACGCACCATCGCGGCTGATGTCGGTGTGAACCACGTGGGTGATGCCCATCGCGCGGATTTCTTTTCCGAATTCGATGGCGGACACATCGGCGGTTTTTTGCCAGCCATGGGTGGCGACTTTGCCATCGCGGGCATCAATGCCGACCAAAATTTGCTCCGGCCCGAACCAGCCGAGCACGTCGGGCAATTGGCGCGTCCGTTCCACCGCAAATGTACCCAATACCACCCGTGACACGCCCATATTCAACACATATTCAATATCGGCGAAGGTTCGCAGCCCGCCGCCAACCTGCACGGGGATATCCACACTGTCCACAATGGCTTGAATCGCGTCATCGGTGGTGGTATCGCCGCTGGGGTCATCGAATGCGCCATCCAGATTGACCACGTGCAGCCATTGCGCGCCCTGTTCTTGATATTGCAGCGCCACATCAGCGGGGTCATCGCTGTAAACGGTTTCTGTGCCGGGTTCGCCCTGCAGCAACCGCACACATTTGCCGTGTCGAACATCAATTGCCGGAAATAGTATCATAATTCCTCCCAGAGAAAACGATGCAGTTACAAATGAAAAACGAGCCATCGGTCATCAGCGCATGACAAATGACCGGTAACCAATCGCCAATCAACCAATCGCTCGGTTCACGATAGCCAAAAAAGTTCGCAAAATTTGCAGCCCCACCCGCTGGCTCTTTTCGGGGTGAAACTGAATGCCGAAAATGTTGTCTTTCGCCACCGCACTGACAAATTCGCCGTGATAATCGGTACGGGCGATGGCGTGCGCGGGGTCATCCGGCACGCAGATGTATGAGTGGGCAAAATAGGCAAAACTGCCCGCCGCAACGCCTGCCAGCAGCGGATGGTCGCCCACCGGCTCGATTTGGTTCCAGCCCATGTGCGGCACGGTTAACCCCTGCGGGAAACGGGTGACGTGTCCCGGTATCAGCCCCAGCCCGGTGTGAATGCCCATTTCATCGCTGCGGTCAAACAGCAATTGCATCCCCGCGCAAATGCCGAAAAATGGTTTGCCCGCAGATGCCGCCCGCTGCAATGGTTCTTCCAGCCTGCGCTGGCGCAGGTTGTCGATGGCATCGCCAAATGCGCCGACGCCGGGCAGAATCACCGCGTCGGCGGCATCGATATCGGCGGGAGTGTGGGTGATGGGAATATCTGCGCCGATGGCGGCAAACGCCTTCTGCACGTTTCTAAAATTCCCCACGCCATAATCTACAATCACCAGAGATGCTGTGTTCATACTGCTATAATAGTGCAAAATTTAATGTGTGGCAAAGATGAGTGAATTTGCGAAGTTTATGCTTCGCCTTTCACGGAAAACAGTTGCCGCCCCAGCGCGTCGAAGGCGGTGCAGGCGAATTTTGCGGCGGGCGACTGCGGAAATTCATCGGCCAGCATACCCCACACCATTGCATCACGCGGTTCATCATTCACGCCGAGAACCGCCTGGCGCAGCGTGCCTTCCAGCGTAAAACCGAGTTTTTCCGGCACGCGGGCACTGCGGATGTTAACGGGGTCGCAACGAATTTCCACCCGGCGGCTGTGCTCCACTGTAAACGCGACGCGGGTCAGGGCGGCGCTCAATTCGGTGGCAAAACCTTTGTTAATTTGATTCGCGTGAATCCAATATCCGATTTCCAGAATGCCGGGGCCCTGCCGAAAATGCAGTCCGCATCCGCCCCACACTTCGGTTTCGGCAGGGTTGAAAACACCGTACGTGAAACTTTCTCCCGCATCGAACCGGCTGCGCGCACGGCGGATGTGTCCCAACTCTTCCTGAATCGACAATGACTTGTTTGCCCATACCATCCACGGTTTCAAATGCTCGTAACTTTCAACGATGGCGGCGCGGGCCAGCGGGGTGTCTGCCGGATTCCAGTTGCGCAGCACCAGCCGTTCGGTTTCGATGCGGTATGCCGGTCCCGGAATTGTGTCATTTGCCATCATTCAATGCTCCCTTTCGTGCTGGGAATTTGCCCGCCGAGTTGCGGATCGAGCCGCACGGCTTCATTCAGCGCACGTGCCAGCGCCTTGAAGAGCGCTTCGGCGCGGTGATGGTCGTTCGCGCCCGCCAGCAACCGTGCGTGCAGATTGATTTTCGCAGCGTGCGCCAGACTTTCGAAAAAATGGGGAATCAGCGCGGTTGCCATCTGCCCGATAGCGGGGGTGGCGAACGCCCCATCGAACACAAAATAGCCGCGCCCGCCGATGTCCACCGCCACCAGCGCCAGCGATTCGTCCATCGGTACGATGGCGTGTCCCATGCGGGTTATACCCCGTTTATCGCCGAGCGCATTTGCCAGCGTTTGCCCCAAAACGATACCGACATCTTCCACGGTATGATGGGCATCAATGTGCAGGTCGCCGGTGGCGCGCACAACCAAATCGAACCGCGCATGGCGTGCCAGCGCATCGAGCATGTGGTCAAAAAACCCGATGCCCGTCTGCACGTCTGCCTGCCCGCTGCCGTCCAGATTCAGGGTGATGGTGATGTCGGTTTCTTTCGTTTGGCGGTGGATGGTGGCGGTGCGATGTTGGTCATTGGTCATTGGTTATTGGTCCTTTGTCACTCGTAACTCATTTGGATTTTCCAATACCGCATCTGCCCCCAGCGATTCAAATTGCGCGCGCAGCGCGTTGGGGTCGGTGGCGGTTGCCAGCACGCCGATGGCGGTAAAGCCGGCGGCTTTGGCGGCGCGAATATCGTCGGGGGTGTCGCCGATGTATGCCGGATGTGTGGGCGCCGGATAGAGCCGTTCCGCCGTTTCGCGCAGACTCCACGGGTCGGGTTTGCCGCGTGCGCCCGCTGCCGAAATTTCATCGTGGGTGAGCATCGCCTGAAAATGGCGGTCAATGCCGAGCCGCGTCAGTGTGTATTCTGCTTCGGCGCGGGGGCGGCCGGTGGCAATACCGAGCGGCATTTTTTTCGCCAGCGCTGCCAGCGTTTCGGGCCGGACGAGCGGCTTCTCGTGCCGGATAACCCCCGGATGGTGAACCACGGTTGGCGGCTCATCATAAATTTCGGTGAATAGCGTTTCGCCGAGATAAACTTCCTGAAAAATCCGCTGGATGAGATTTTCTTTTTTCAGATTGCCGCGTCCGAAAACCAGATGCTGGTTGTTGCCCGCCAGCGTTTTTTGCAGCGCGGATAAACCGCCGCCGGTTTGCGAAACCTTTTTCGCCAGCGCGGCGATATTTTTCCGCGAGCGCAGTTCATCCATCGTCAGCGGCGGTTTTCCCCGTGAAACAATTTGCAGATATGCCATCAGGGTGGCAATTCGGCGGTGCAGCGGCAGGGTCGATACGGATAGCGGCGGCAGCAAATCCAAAAAATAGGCGATGAATGCGGTGGTCAAATCCCAATCATTATTGAACCCGCCCGCGTTTTTCAGCAGCGAAACGTCGGCGGGGGTGAGCAGCGGCGTGTCATCGGCGGCGGGCAGCCGCATCCCCTGCGAAAAAAAGATGTCCACCGTGCGAATGATGGCGGCGCGGTACGAGCGGGAGACGTCCACCAGCACGCCATCCATATCGAAAATGAGTGCGTCTATTTGGTTCAAAGTTTCAGGTTTCAGATTCAAGGTTTCAGGGTTGCAGGGTTGCAAATTTCACCTTCTCACCCGCTCACTTTCTCACTTTCATATTTCAAGCCGGCGAATGAGCGCATCGTTGTCCCTATCTCTATCCCTCTCCCGTTCTCACATCCCCGCCAGCGTTTCCAGCAGGCGAGCCATATCTTCCGGTTTGCCGATGGCGATGCGCAGGTGTCCGCGCA
>JANTHQ010000249.1 GCA_024762375.1 Anaerolineaceae bacterium | reverse complement strand
GCTCCACCTGCGCGCCGCTTTCTTTCAGGGCAGCGATTGTGTCGGCAGTGATGGCATCGCCGATGGCGGTGACCCGTTTTGCCATTTTTGCGGTGTCGGGGTCAAACCCCAGCGACAGCGAAAAGTGCAGCACGAAATCCATCGCTGCAAAATAGAGCAATCGCCGGGCGCGGGTTTGCGGTGGCGGCAGTAGCACAAAATGCTCGATGAATTTGTCGGCAACGGGTGGCTCGGCGGGAATTTCCAGATGAACCGTGCGCGAATTGCGTCCATCCACCGCGATATTGGTTTGGCGGATATCGGTTTCCCAAATGGAAACGGTATATACGCCCGCCGGCAGTCCGGTAAACGCGAAGGTGCCATCGGGGGGCAGGGTTTGGCGAGTGATGACCACATCGCCTTTGCTCAAAATCACGGTTTCACCGTGCGAGTTTTTCACCGTGCCGCGAATGACACTTTCTTCCGGCACGGGCATCGCCAAATTTACCTCGATGTGATTTTCGCCGTCCAGCACCAAATTTGTGCGCCGGATACCGGTTCCATGCACGGCGACACTGTACACGCCCGCCGCCAGATTCTCGAAACTGAATGTTTCATCTGCGCCGATGGTTGCCGCGGTAATGGGTGTGTTGCCCTGCATCAAACGGATTTTCTCGCCTTCGCCGCCGATGAGCCGCCCGCTGATGCTGCTGTGAGCGGGTTGTTCGCTATCGGCGGTTTTGACGGTTTCCTGAAAGACGACAAAAAACGAATGATGCCCCCACGTGTTGTGCAGCGTGCCGTCGGGCAGGGGTTCATCGGGATGCGCAGTGCTGATGCCGACCACCCGGTCGCTTTTGTCGGTGGCGTTGGGGTGACGTCCGCGCATCCACACCGAAATGACTTGATTTCTGCCGATGGCGATATTGCTGCCCGGTTCGGCATCCGGCTTGTCGATGGCGACCGGCGGGGCAAATTCATCGGGGTGACGCCCCTCCCATGTGAAGCCCGCCCACGCCGACGGATTGCGCACCCGATTGCCATTTGCGTCCAGCGCGTCCAAAAAAACGTGATGGTTGCCCCAGTTTTCCATCGGTTTGAGGTGGTGCACGCCGATGACCCGCCAGTATTTTTCGCCGGGGGCAACGTCGGCGGGTTCAATCACTACACCGTATTTCTGGGCGGCGTCGTTGGCCGCCGGTTTCCCTGCAGCGGCATCTTCCAAATAAATGGCGGTGTATGCATGGTGATTGAACATGTTTCCTCCCGGTGTTTTTTATGCGAGTTCGCCGGAAAACGTTTCGACCAGTTTCAGAAAGACATCGCGGTCCATTGCGGGGCCTTTGCTATTTTCGCGGATAAAACTTTTCAGTTTTGCGGCTTTCAGCACCGGAATTTCAGTGCTGTGGATGGTCAAATTCACATCGGGGTTTGTAAAAACGATGAGTGGTTCCAGTGGCACGGCGGCATCGTCGGGCAAGACGGCATCCATCATTTTGTAAACGGCATCGGCATTTTGCTGCGCCTCAAATGTCGGGTTGCCGAAATTTTCTTCGGCAAAGTAGCGGAGCAACCGCCCCACCGAAAATGGGCGTTTCCATTTTTTGCCGTTCACTTCGATGGAACCGTTTTGCCCTTTGGTGGTGATAGCATACACTTTTTGCGGGGTCAGAAAGATATGAGCGGCTTTGGTGGTGTAATTGAAAAGGTAATTTTTGCTGTCGAACCCTTTGAGCGCCTTTTGCAGCGTTTGGTCGGCACGGGGTTCTTTAACCCAGTGGTTGACCAAACTCGAACTGATGTTGGAGAAAATGAAGCCCAATACCAGCAATAGCAGCGTGCCGTAAAAATAGGTTTGGTTCACTTCGCCGCTGCTAGTGGTGCGCAAACTGGCGATGTTCAGCCCCAGCCCGCCCAGCAGCAGAACCATTGCAATGGGCGACAGGATGCTCGCCCATTTTTTTCGCTGTGCAATTTTCTTTTCGTTGGTAATAACTTTCATAGTGTTCCTTTCTGGGGAGGGTGTTCAAGGTTTCAGGTTCAAAGTTCAAGGTTCAAGGTTGCAGAGTTGCATTTGCTCATTCACGTATTTGCCGATTCGCAAATTCGCTCATTCGCTATTTGTCAATCCCGCTTTGATTGCGCCGAGAATATCGTTTTCTACCGCGTCGCGGGCGGCACGGATGGCGTTGCGAATGGTGTATGCGTCCGAGCGGCCGTGGGTGATGATGGTCACGCCATCCACACCGAGCAGCGCGCCGCCGCCAAATTCGCGGTAATCGAGTTTTGCTTTTACCCCGCGAAACGCCGGTTTTGCCAGCAGCCCGCCAACCATCGCCAACGGGCGCGCGCGGATTTCGCTTTCGATGGCGCTCATCAGCATTTTGGAAAGCCCTTCGGCAAATTTGATGATGACATTGCCGGTGAAGCCGTCGGTCACCACCACATCTGCCAGCCCGGCGGTGATGTCTTTTCCTTCCACGTTGCCGATAAAATTGTATGGCGCGGCTTTCATCAATTCCGCCGCTTCGATGACCAGTTTGCTCCCTTTGCCATCCTCTTCGCCGGTGGAAACGATGCCCACACGCGGGTTGGGAATGCCGAGCACTTTTTCGGCGTACAGGCTGCCCATCATACCAAATTGCGCCAGAAACTCGGGTTTCACGTCAGTGTTCGCGCCGACATCCAGCAGAAAAGCGAAACCGTGTTCGGATTGGGTGGGGAAAATCGTGCTCAGCGCGGGGCGTTTGATGCCGCGGATCCGTCCCAACCCGAAGAGTGCCGCCGCCAACGCGCCGCCGCTGTTTCCCGCCGTGACGAATGCCTGACTTTTGCCCGTTTTTACCTGTCGCACCGCCACGTTCATACTGGCGTCTTTTTTGGCTTTCACTGCCTGCGACGGATGTTCGTCCATTTCGATGACTTCGCTGGCGGGTACAATCGGCACGTCCAGCCCGGCGGTGTTGTGTTTTTCCAGTTCGGCGGCGATGGCATCGGGGTTACCCACCAGTTGCACCGTCAGCCCGAAATCGCGTGCAGCCCACACCGCGCCGTGAACCGTCACGTCCGGGGCATGGTCGCCGCCCATCGCGTCCAATGAAATTATCATCCCTGCGTCTCCGATGCGATTTTTACTGGTTCGATTATAGCAATAAATTCCCGAATGAGCGAATGCAATTCCCCCAAAATTACCGTTTGTGGTAAACTCTGGCGAATGAGCGAATCTGCGAATGTCGCTCACCCATCACAAATGACCAATGACAAATGACCAATGACAAATGACGAATTTTTCCTTTGAACTGATAAAAGAAGATAGCCGCACCAATGCCCGCGTGGGGGTGATTCACACCCCGCACGGCGATATTCCCACCCCCGTGTTTGCGCCGGTGGGCACGCAAGCCACCGTGAAAACCCTGTCGCCCGCAGATTTGCACGATTTGGGTGCGACGCTTATTTTGGCGAACACGTATCATCTCTACCTGCGTCCCGGTGCCGATTTGATTGCCGAGTTTGGCGGATTGCACAATTTTATGCGCTGGGATAAACCGATTCTGACCGATTCGGGCGGGTTTCAGGTGTTCAGTTTGGAAGGCCTGCGCAAAATTGATGATGACGGCGTGACTTTCCGCTCGCATCTGGATGGCTCGAAACACCGTTTTACACCCGAAAAAGTCATCGAAATTCAGGAAAAAATCGGCGCGGATATCATCATGTCCTTCGATGAATGCGCCCCGCCGCACGATTATGAATACAATAAAATCGCGCTGGAACGGACGCACCGCTGGGCCGAACGCGGGCTCGCCGCGCATACCCGCACCGACCAAGCGCTGTACGGCATTGTGCAGGGCGGCGTTTTCCCCGATTTGCGCGAACAGAGTGCGGCATTTCTGGCGAGTCTCGATTTTCCGGGATACAGCATCGGCGGGTTGAGCGTGGGTGAAACCAAAGCCGAAATGCACGCCATGCTCGATGTGGTGCATCCCATTTTGCCGAAAGACAAACCACGCTATCTGATGGGTGTCGGCAGCCCGGAAGATATGTTCGAGTGTGTGGCGCGCGGAGTTGACCAGTTCGACTGCGTGCTGCCGACCCGCATCGCGCGGCACGGGGCGGTTTTCACCCCGCACGGGCGCATCAACCTGCGAAAGGCGCAGTATGC
>JANTHQ010000248.1 GCA_024762375.1 Anaerolineaceae bacterium | reverse complement strand
AGCTCGGTGCGCCGGATGTACCGGCAGGGGGGAAACCGTCCATCGTCAGCACACTGAATGGCCGGTTATCCACAAAACGAGATGTGATGCCCACGGCCGGAAATTCCCAATGCAGGGTTACGCCGGTGTCGTCGGCGCGCAAAACTGTGGGGCGCGGCGGGGCATCGGCGCGGGCCGTGGCAGGTGCAATAAAAAGCAGTATCGCCAATAGGCTCCAAAAAAATGAAGTTGCCCGGCATACATGGCAACTTCGACGGTTTAATGTCGTGCGGCATCCTGCCTTAAATTTGCGGTTCAAATTTATACCCCACATTCAACTCGTTTAACAAATAGATGGGATTTTTGGGGTCGGGTTCCAGTTTTCGACGCAGATGCCAAATGTACACCCGCAGATAGTCGATGTCATCAATGTATTCAAAGCCCCAAACGTTCTCTAAAATCTGCCGGAATTCGAGCCAGCGACCTTTATTTTTCACCAGAAATGACAGCAATTTATATTCTGTCGGGGTGAGTTTAACCGGCTGGTCATTACAGGTTACAACCCGGGCGTTCAAATCGATGTGCAAATAATCGTCGTGGTACGATGGGAGCTGGTCGTTGGCGGGTTGACTGCGTGCTCGCCGGAGTGCGGCACGCACACGCGCCAGCAATTCGCCCACTTTGAAGGGTTTGGCGATGTAGTCATCGGCGCCCATATCCAGCCCTTTGATGACTTCATCCTCAAAGTGCCCTTTGGCTGTCAACATAATGATTGGGGTATCAGAAACTTCACAGATGCGCTGGCAAACTTGATAGCCATCGAGTTTGGGCATTGCCACATCGAGAATCACCAAATCGGGCCGCATCTCGTGGAATTTCCGAATGCCATCCTGCCCGTCTTCGGCGGTGATAATTTCATAGCCGCGCCCGCGTAAATTGTATTCTACCAGTTCCAAAACCAGCGGATCATCATCCACAACGAGAATCCGGTCTGCCATAAACCAACCTCCATATCAGGCTCAATTATAACCCAATAAAAGGAGATTGGCAATGGGAAATTTACGTGGCTGGTTCAACCGGTAGGGTGAACCATGCCGTCACGCCGCCGGTTGGATTGTTTTTGATACCGATGTTGCCGCCGTGCGCTTCTATGATGTTTTTGCACACGCACAGCCCCACACCGACGCCGTGCGATTGCTCGTTTTTGGCATTACGCCCACGGTAGAACCGGTCGAACACAAACGGCAATTCATTTTCCGGAATGCCCACACCGGAATCGGTGACGCGGAAAACCCACCGGTCATTCTGCAGGGCTGATTCGATATGTACCGGCCGGTTTGGCGGTGTAAATTTTATGGCGTTATCGGCCAATTGAAAAACCACTTTCTCCAGCCAGTCCGGGTCACAGTTACACACGCGGTCACCGACCCACGTGCTGTCAACGGTAAAGGGGACGTGCTTGGCCGCCGCCACCGCACCGATTTTTTCAGCCAGCGCGTCAACAATATTGGGGGGAAAGAGAACACGTTTGTTCAGTTTAACTCGCCCCTGCTGAAAATTGATGACGGTCAGCAGGTTGTCCACCAAATCGAGCATCCGGTCTGAACTTTGGTAACTGTTTTCCAAAAAACGGCGTTGGGTATCGGTCAGCGGGCCGGGACGCCCGTCGAGCAGCGTTTCGATAAAACCCATTATCAGCGTCAGCGGGGTGCGCAATTCGTGCGAAACGGCTGTTAAAAAATCATCCACCATGGCAGATGTTGTATCATAACGTTGCTGCAATCCTGCCAATTCCTGCTCCAGCCGTTGAAAACGCAGGGCGTGGTCGATTGCCTGTTCCACTTTGTGCAAAATTGGGTCGAGCGCAGAAATTTGCGTTGGGGTTAGCGGACTGCCTTGTTTGCCCAAAATGAGCACGCCATACTGCGGCAGGGGGAAAATATACACGGTAGTTTCGGCGGGCAACTGTTCCTGCTTGGGCGAGAGCAATGCCAGTGTGCGTTTGGTCTGTCCGCGAAGCAGTATTTCGGCGCGTTCGGCGGCCTCGCGGCACGAAGGCAACGTTTGCGCTTCTCGGGGAAACACACACTCGTATCGCAGGCTGGTCAGCCGGTCATTCTGCCATTCTGCGAGCATCACAATTCCGGCCGTGCACTCAAACGCGCGGACAATTGCTTGCAATGCCGTGCAAAGTGTTTTCTTTAAATCCAAGCTAGTGCCGACCGCCATGGCTACATCATATAGCACATCGGTGGGCACAATCGATTCATGCATGCCGCCTCCGCCTAAAATTCAAACATACCGCGTTTTCATCATACACAGCCAGTATCAAAATCACATTAAAACAGCATTTAGATTATCTAAAAATAACGGTCATCCGGCGGCAAATATTTGGAGGGAACTTGACTACCATGGGTGATTATGCTATGGTTTGACTTGTGTGTTTTGCACCACAGTCAATACCATTCAATGGAAAATCGTATGCCAATCATCAATCCATCCGTAACCCCAGAACTGCTCAATCAGATGCCGAAAAACACCATGGCGAGTCATCTTGGCATTGAATATACCGACATCGGCCCGGATTTTATCAGTGCGAAAATGCCGGTGGATGAGCGCACCAAACAACCCTTTGGGCTGTTGCACGGCGGCGCATCGGCGGCACTGATTGAAACGTTGGGGAGTGTCGCTTCCAGCCTGTGCATCGACCTGTCGGAACAATCGCCGGTGGGGATTGAAATTAACGCCAACCATCTGCGGTCTGTGCGCGAGGGGTACGTTTTCGGTACGGCTCGCGCCATCCATTTGGGGCGACGGACGCACGTGTGGGATGTGACCATCACCGATGAGCACGGAAAACGGGTGTGTGTCGGCCGCCTGACGGTAATGATTGTTGACAAATCTTAAAAACCGAGCGACTTATGCTAGAATCAGTTTCGGCGCTGAATGTCAGTGAACAAACGGTGCCGCTCCATTTAAAAACCGAAAAAAATATCACGGCGCTGTATCAAGCCGCCCTCGACACCGGTTTGCCGGTTGCGTTATGGCATCATCCACAAAAACAGGCCACATTCGCTGTGATTGATTTTAACCCGGCCATTTCACCAACCCGCATCGATTTTACCGGCAATCGATCGGGGTTCGCTTTTTCGCCATTCATCAATACCGGCCAAAACAGCACACTGTTCATCAATGCCGGGTTGTACGTTTCGCCCACCGACCATCACTTTTCCACCACTTCCGACAATTACACCACCACCCGCACCGAATTTTTGACCCGCTACCGGCAACTGATGCAGTCATCATCGCCGGTTGAACCGAGTTGGCGATTGCCCACCAATTTTTCGGCGACCAATCGCGCATCCAAAGATGAATTTTGCACGCTGGTGAAAGATGCCATCACATATATTAATGAATCGGGCATCAAAAAAATCGTGGCTTCACGGGCCACCGAAACACCGTTGCCCCCCAACTTCAACCCCATCACCCTTTTTTCCGCGCTGAGCGAACGCTATCCGCACGCATTCGTGTCGCTGGTCTCCATTCCCGGCATCGGCACGTGGATTGGCGCCAGTCCGGAACTGCTGCTCAGCCTGCGGCAAAATTCGCTGCAAACGGTGGCGCTGGCGGGGACACAGGCCCGCCCCACCGATAAACCGCTCGAAGCGGTGCGCTGGGGGCAAAAGGAAATTGAAGAGCAAGCGCTGGTGAGCGACTATATCCGCGATTTTTTCCATGACATCGGCTTGCGGAAATTTTCAACCGTCGGGCCGCGCACCGTTCCGGCGGGGAATGTGGTACACCTGCAAACATCATTCACCGTGAACGACACCCCGACCAACCTGTACCATCTGGCAAACCAAATTTTACACCGACTGCATCCCACCTCGGCAGTGTGCGGTATGCCCAAAAATGAAGCCCTCTCATTCATTTTGGAAAAAGAAAATTACGACCGCGCTTTTTACAGCGGCTTTCTGGGGCCTGTTCACATTGATGGCGAATCGCAATTGCACGTGAATTTACGCTGTATGCAATTGAAAACCCGCAGCGCGCTGCTGTACGTCGGCGCGGGCATCACCGCCGATTCCATCCCCGAAGCCGAATGGAACGAAACCGTCCTCAAATCGAAAACGCTGCTGTCAGTATTATGAGTTTCGGG
>JANTHQ010000247.1 GCA_024762375.1 Anaerolineaceae bacterium | reverse complement strand
TGAACCGAAAACCTTTCACCATCATCTGCTGCATTTTGTGTATCACGACGTATGATAAAAATTATCATAAAAGTCCCAACCCATATTGCCCCCTTTAACGAACCGGCGCGAGAACTCCGTATTCTCGACAAGCCCTTGTGGCTGCACCACCGCGACATTCTGGCTCCCCACAGCCACCGCGAGCAAGAAATCAAAGCGGGCGAGCCACTGGACAACACATCCGAAGAAACCATCATCTATAAAGACAATTTGTTTTTTGATGAAGCACTGTTTGAAGCCTTCATTTCAGCTGCGACAGCCCGTCACACGCCCAGTCAAATCGCATTCAAAAAAGATGATAAAGCCATCGTGAGCCATGCCCTGCCCCTGCAATCGGGCATCCGCGAGCAAAACGGGGTATACGTTGCCGACCTGTTTTACTTTCCGCGCGGATATTCCACGTTTGAGGCCGAGCGTGTCGAACCATTGGTGATTGACACCCTGCCGCAAGAAATTGGCTATTACCATGTGCCAACTTACATGGCATACGAAAAAGGCGATTTGGTCTATCAGGTGCCACAGCGGCCATTTTTATCCATCGAAAATTGGGTACACATTTTTTTGGCGAACACCGCCTTCGGCATCTATTCACGAGGGGTGCGCATCGAAAAGAAACTGGACAGCAGTTTTCCGTT
The DNA here is from genome assembly GCA_024762375.1 of Anaerolineaceae bacterium. Classification (GTDB taxonomy): domain Bacteria; phylum Chloroflexota; class Anaerolineae; order 4572-78; family 4572-78; genus JANTHQ01. The sequence continues at coordinate 3,481 of JANTHQ010000247.1, read as the reverse complement.
TATGCTGAATATTCTGTTCCGCTCGCTGCTGGAACGGAAACAGTTTTTAGAATCATCGCCCATGGTAAAAGTGGGCAAAAACTGCTTGATTGACCCTGCCGCCGTGATTCAGGGGCCAACCGTCATCGGCGATAACGTCACCATCGGCGCGGGCACAGTGGTCAATGCGTGTGTCATCGGCGATAATGTCAATATTTCGCAGGGGTGTCAGTTAATGGTCAGCGTGGTGGGCAGCGGTTCATTCTTACCGTTTCGAGCCTCGCTGTTTATGACCACCATCATGGAAAATGCAATGGTGGCGCAAAATACATGTCTGCAAATGTGTGTTATTGGCCGAAACACCTTCATCGGCGCGGGAAACACTTTTACCGATTTTAACCTGTTGAGCAAACCGATAAAAACGATGCATCGCGGCGAATTGCTGCCGGTGGAACAGCCGGTGCTCGGCGGCTGTGTGGGGCACAATTGCCGCATCGGGTCGGGGCACATTATATTCCCCGCCCGCACCATCGAATCGGATGTGGTGCTGTTCGCCAAAGAGGAACGCCAAATCATCAGCAAAAACGTGCGTTATAAAGATAGCGACCACCACCGTTACCCCGACCAGCAGCACATTCCGCTGTATCACCCGCACGATGATTGACACGATGTTCGGCACACGGGAGGGCAATTCTGGATAATTTTGCATTCATTATTCATCCCATTGACCCGAAACGCGATGTCCGGCGCAAATTTCCGCTGTTGGGCGCAATACTGCCCACACCGGCTATCAACTTTTTCTCACGATTTTTCCCACCGGTGTACATTTCTCACATCGAAGGGATAGCCAGCCCACACAACCAAATTGAAGGTTGGTTTGTGGCATGTCCGTTTACCCCGCAGCGAATGATGAGCCTGCCGCCGCAAGTGGTGTATAAAAAAATTGTGCAGACGGGGAAGTTGGCACAAAAACAGGGTGCGAAAATTTTGGGGCTGGGGGCATTCACCTCGGTGGTGGGCGATGGTGGCATCACCATTTCTCGGCAGTTGGACATTCCGGTGACCACCGGCGACAGTTACACCGTCGCTGTGGCAGTGGATGCCGCCAAAGAGGCCGCGCGTCAAATGGATATCCCACTGGCGGGAGCCACGGCGGCGGTGGTTGGCGCCGGTGGCGCCATCGGTCGAGTGTGCGCTCAATTGCTCGCACCGGATGTGCGAAAAATAATTCTGCTGGGACGTAGTGAAAAATCGCTAAATGATGTAAAATACCTGATAGAGAACGCCGGTCAGCGTAATGTCGATACCGATACCTCGATGGCACGACTGGCAGAAACGGATATCATCATTACCGTCAGCAGCGCAATTGACAGCATCATCCACCCCGAACATTTAAAATCGGGGGCCGTGGTGTGTGATGTCGCCCGCCCGCGCGATGTTTCGCGGCAAGTGGTGTTACAGCGCAACGACGTACTGGTGATTGAAGGCGGGATGGTGCGCGTTCCCGGCGATGTCAATTTCAACTTCAACTTTGGTTTTCCGCCCAAAATGGCATTCGCCTGCATGGCCGAAACAATGATTTTGGCCCTTGAACAGCGGTACGAGAGTTTCACACTCGGCAAAAATATATCGTTATCACAAGTGAATGACATGGCGGCACTGGCCAAAAAACACGGTTTCAAACTCGGCGGCTTTCGCAGTTTTGAAAAACCGGTTTCCCGTGCCACCATTGAAACAATCAAATCTAATATTGACCCGGCAATTGTAACCGAACGTAACACATGGAGGTAGCCCATGAGCAACGGCAGAATTTTGGTCGTCGAAGATGACCCCGACATTTCAAAAATGCTGAAAATTTATTTCAGCTCGCAGGGGTACGATGTGCTGGCAGAAATGCGCGGACGCCCCGCCATCGATACTTGTGCTCAAAAAATGCCAAACGTGGTGGTACTCGATATTAACCTGCCTGATATCGACGGCTATACCGTTTGCCGCGAACTGCGGGGCAGTTTGCGCACCAAACACATTCCCATCATCTTTTTAACCCAAAAAGACGAACGCAGCGACAAAATAAAAGGGTTAGAACTCGGCGCAGACGATTACATCACCAAACCATTCGACATCGAAGAGTTGAAATTGCGGGTGCAGGGCGCTATTCGCCGCGCCACATACGAAAATCTCACCAACCCGACCACCAGCCTTCCGAGCGGTAAACTCATCGAAGAACACCTGAAAAACATCAAAAGCCGAGAAGACTGGACATTGCTGTACATCGGCATAAAAGATATGGATGCCTTCAAAGAAATTCAAGGCATCGTGGCGTTAGACGATGTATTGCGTTTTGTCGCCACCATCATCACCGAAGCCGTGGAAAAACACGGCACGCTGGATGATTTCATCGGGCATGCGGGCAGCAACGATTTTCTGCTGGTCACTCGCCCCGATTTGGCGCCCGCCCTGTGCCAAGAAATTACCCAACGTTTCGCCGAAGAAGTGCAGGTTTTTTACCCCTTCACCGCGCGGCAAGAAGGAAAAGTGGTGTACACCGACGGACAAGGCAATATTAAAGAATCGCCATTTATGTCACTGTCGGTGGCGGCACTGTCCGGCAGCGACGGCCCGTTTGCCGATATCCGTGAAATCACCGAAATTGCGGCAGATATTCGCCGCAGAAAACCGGGTTGTCCCGCTTAAACACCGATAATTTTCGCCATGAAACCATCTGCGAGTGTCATCACCAACCGAATACGGATTGCATCGGCCATTGTGTTGATTGTTGCTTTGGCGGCAATCACCGCTGTGCTGTATTGGATGGATGTCACCGCACCACACGGAACTGTTTGGATTGCCGGGTTGACCATCGCCGCCATTATTGCGCTTGTCGGCCTGTTTTTGTGGAACCAAATTGCACTGACCCGCAAAATCTCACAGCAAAAATTGGAATTGACCGGCTTGAGCGCCACAACCGAAGAATTGAACAGCACCGTAGCCCTCAACAGCATTTTGCAGCGTGTCGCCACCGAAGCCGTCCGAGCCACCCGCGCCGATTTTTGCGCCATCTCGCTGGCCGATGCAAAATTGCTGACCTTCTCGCCGGTGGTGCGCCTCGGTTGGCCCGAAAACGCCGAAATTTCTTCCGCCGCCGCCAAACGCGCCATCCGAGAGTCTGAACCCCATTTGCTGGCCGATGTTCGCGCAGAAAAAGGATACACGCCCACCCCGGCTACCATTCGCAGCGAATTGGCCGTGCCCATCCTCAATGGCGAAATTCTGGCGGGCGTTATCATCTTGGCGGCAAATTCTCCCCGTGCCTTCCACACAGAACATATCCCGTTCATCAAAACACTGGCACATCAATCGGCCATTGCCATCCGGCAATCGGCAGAATTTGAAGCCCGGGTCAGCGAGCGGCTGGAAAATATCACCCGCATCAACCAATTGGCGCGATTGTCTGAACTCAATCGCATGTTCCGCACCAACTTGCCGCTGGATGATATTTTGG
>JANTHQ010000246.1 GCA_024762375.1 Anaerolineaceae bacterium | reverse complement strand
CAAAATAGCCCAAATCGGCACGCCAAAAATGGGCATTGATGGATGCTCTGATTTCGGCGGCGCGGGCAGAGAAATAATCTGCATCGGCTGCCGTGCCGAATTGTGGCGCGGCATGTGCCAAATCGTGCAGCGCTTTCCAGTAAAGTACATTTGTGTACAAGATTTTCCCCGCGCGGGCGACGCTGTCCGCCCAGTCGGCAAACGGCGATTGCACCAGCAGCCCGTCGGGGTTGGGCGCATACCCTTCCATCCACTGCACGGCGCGTTTCAGCGCGCGCCAGTGAGTGCGGGCAAAATCGGTATCGCCGCTGCGCCAAACATAATTCAGCAGGGCGATGATGAGCAGCGCGTTTCCGTCCAGCGAAACGGTATTGTGCGCGGTGATATATTTCGGGCGGATGGGCGCATCGGTGGGTTGTTGGCGGTTGAACAGCGAATGCAGATAACGGTCAACTATGCCGGTGGAATGAATTTTCACCGGAAATTGTCCCGATGGCCGCTGGTTCAGCAGAAAAACTTCCAGCCCTTCGCGCACCACCCGAAATTCCTGCAATTCCACCAGCCCAAACGCGGCGAAACCGAAATCGCGCGCCCACGGTTCGCGGAAATTGCGCACCCCGGCGCACAGCACCAATTTTTCCTGCCCATCCGGCAACCGCCGCCGCTCGATGCCCGCGCGCAAATTTTCGGCGGCGATGCGCACCGCCCATTTTTCGCGGGTGGTATCATCCAGCGTGCGCCATGCATCATTTTGCGGATGAAGTTTCGGCTGGCGCAGCAGTTTTCGGCTGTAACTGAATCCCTGCCAGAAAATGTACCCCGACAGTGTCGCCAGCAGCGACAAAATTCCCCGCAGTAACCAAGAATTCTTTTGTGAGTTCCCTGACTTTATTTTGTTCATAGTTCGTGTATAATAGTTGTCAGCAGTCAGCAGTCAGCAGTCAGCAGTCAGCAGTCAGCAGTCAGCAGTCAGCGGAACGCTGATGGTTTATCGCCGACGTTTAACCCTAATTTTAACGCAAGAATCGAAATGAATCCAAATCCAATTGAGACAATTGTCAAAAAACAGGGTGTGATGATTTTGGATGGCGCGCTGGCGACCGAATTGGAACGGCGCGGCGCGGATTTGAATGACCCGCTATGGTCGGCGAAAGTGCTGCTGGAACAGCCGGAACTCATCAAGCAGGTGCATTTGGATTATTTTGCTGCCGGCGCTGACTGTGCCACCACTGCCAGTTATCAGGCGACATTTGAGGGTTTCGCCCGGCGCGGGCTGTCGCACGCGGAAGCCGCCGATTTGATGCGGCTGGCGGTGCAATTGGCAGTCGATGCCCGCGATGAGTTTTGGGCAAACCCGGCAAATCGCGTCAACCGCCCCAAGCCGATTGTCGCCGCATCGGTGGGGAGTTACGGCGCGTTTCTGGCGGATGGTTCGGAATATCGCGGCGATTATGGGCTGTCGGAAACCGAACTGATGGCTTTTCACCGCCCGCGATTGGCAGTGCTGGCGGATACGGCGGCAGATATTTTTGCCTGCGAAACCATCCCGTCATTTTTGGAAGCGCAGGCGCTGGCGCATCTGTTGGCGGATGAATTTCCCGACCGGTGGGCGTGGCTCAGTTTCAGCGCGAAAGATGGCGAGCATATTTCCGATGGCACGCCATTCGCCGAGTGTGCGGCGTGGCTCGACCCGTTTCCACAGATTGCGGCGGTGGGCATCAACTGCACCCCGCCCGAATTTCTGCCGCCGCTGATTGAATCGGCGCGGGCGCACACCCGGAAGCCGATAGTGGTCTATCCCAATTCCGGCGAATCGTTTTCCACTGCCGATAAATCGTGGCACGGCGAAGGCGAGCACGCCCATTACGGCGATTTGTCCATCGAATGGCATCGCGCCGGCGCGGCGATTCTCGGTGGTTGCTGCCGCACCACCCCCGACGATATCGCCCAAATTGCCGCGTGGGTACGGCACGTTCAGTGAAAAATGATGCGTGAAAATGCGAAAATGAGCAGGTGAGAAAGTGTGAAAGTGAGATTTGCCACCCTGCTACCCTGCAACTTTGAACCTTGAACTTTGAACCAGAAACCCCAAACCCCAAACAGGAGCAATTTTATGACCGACCAAACTTTGGAACAACTCTGTGTGAACACCATCCGGATGCTGGCAATTGACGGTGTGCAGAAAGCCAATTCCGGGCATCCCGGTATGCCGATGGGTATGGCAGATGGCGCATTTGTGATTTGGACACAATTTTTGCGGCACAACCCGCGCAATCCGCACTGGTTCAACCGCGACCGGTTCGTGCTGTCGGCGGGGCACGGCTCGATGCTGCTGTACAGCCTGCTGCATCTGACCGGGTATGATGTGTCGCTGGACGACCTGAAAGACTTTCGACAGTGGGGCAGTATCACCCCCGGACACCCGGAGGTGGGACTGACGCCCGGTGTGGAAACGACCACCGGCCCGCTGGGACAGGGTTTCGCCAACGGGGTGGGGTTTGCCATCGCCGAGGCATTTTTGGCAGCAACTTTCAACCGCGCCGGGTTCGATGTGGTTGACCATTATGTGTACGGCATCGTCAGTGACGGCGATTTGATGGAAGGTATTTCGCACGAAGCGGCATCGCTGGCGGGACACCTGCAATTGGGGAAAATCATCTATCTGTATGATGATAATCACATTTCCATCGATGGCAACACCGATTTGGCGTTTACCGAAGACCGCATGGCGCGATTCCGGGCGTATGGCTGGCATGTGCAAGCGGTGGACGGGCACGACCGCGCCGAAATTGCCGCCGCCATCAAAACCGCGCAAGCCGTCACCGACCAACCGAGCATCATCGCCTGCCGCACGCACATCGGATATGGCAGCCCAAACAAGCAGGATACATCGGGTGTGCACGGCTCGCCGCTCGGCACAGAGGAAATCGCGCTGACGAAAAAAGCGCTCGGCTGGCAGTGGGATGAACCCTTCACCGTGCCCGATGCCGCCCGCGAGTTTTTCCGGCAAGCCGTGGCGCAGGGTGCGGAACGCGAATCGGCGTGGCAATCGCGATTTGCCGCGTATGAATCTGCTTTCCCCGCCGAAGCCGCCGCGCTGAAACGCGCCATCGCCGGCGAACTGCCCGACGGTTGGGCGGATGCGCTCCCCGTGTTCACCCCCGCCGATGCACCCATCGCCACCCGCAGCGCATCGGGCAAAACGCTGAACGCCATCGCCCCGAAAATCCCGAACCTCATTGGCGGCTCGGCAGATTTGGCGCCCAGCAACAACACCTATTTAAAAGATTATCCCGATTTCAGCCCCGAAAATTATGCCGGGCGCAATTTCCATTTCGGCGTGCGCGAACACGGCATGAGTTCCATTATGAACGGGATGGCGCTGCACGGCGGCGTGATCCCGTATGGCGGCACATTTTTGGTTTTCAGCGATTACAGCCGTCCCGCTCTGCGAATCGCCGCACTGTCGCACATTCCCGCCGTTTTCGTTTTCACGCACGATAGCATCGGCTTGGGCGAAGATGGGCCCACCCATCAGCCGGTGGAACATCTGATGGCCCTGCGCGCCATTCCCAACTTCACGCTCATCCGCCCCGCCGATGCCAACGAAACGGCGCAGGCATGGCAGGTGGCGCTGGAACACAAATCGGGTCCGGTGGCGCTGGCGCTCACCCGCCAAAAACTACCCGTGTTCGACCCCGCGCCGATGGCCGTGGAAAAAGGGGCGTACATTTTGCGCGATGCGTCCGGCACACCGGATGTCATTCTGATTGCCACCGGCTCGGAAGTGGCGCTGGCCATGGATGCGGCGGACGCGCTGGCAGCCGACGGCATCGGCGCGCGGGTGGTCAGTATGCCCAGTTGGGAATTGTTTGCCGCGCAGCCGCAGTCGTACCGCGACAGTGTGCTGCCGCCGACGGTCACCGCGCGGGTTGCCATCGAAGCGGGGGTGACGCTCGGCTGGGAGCGCTGGGTCGGTTCGCACGGGCGGGTTATCGGGCTGGATAGATTCGGTGCGTCTGCCCCGGCGAATGTACTGTTCGAGCAGTTCGGGTTCACGGTGGAAAACGTGGTGGCGCAGGCGAAAGCGGCGCTTGGTGATTAGAGATTGGAGATTAGAGAATGGAGATTGGGCAAAGATTGTCATACAAATCTCC